>NZ_LWEZ01000301.1:0-1243 GCF_001634945.1 Alcanivorax sp. HI0044 | reverse complement strand
CCGAGGCACCGACGTGACCGGCCTGGTGGACACCGGCAAGCTGGTGGGAATGCTGTCCAAGGACGATGCCGTGTCGGTGATGGAATCCATTGCTCGCATCCGCCACAAGCGCATCGATCGTATCAATAGCGGCCTCAGCGACGCCAACCGCCGCGCTAATTTGCGCGACTTGCTGCGTTGCGGCTATGTGGAAGCCGCCGATATTACCGACCGCTATGGCAATCCCTCTGCCCTGANTATTCGTGAGGACACGGACATCCTCAGCATCTTTTCCGAGTCAGAGTTGAATGATCGGGAGTTCGAAAAAACCGCCTCCATCATGAAGCTGGTGGTCAACGGCTACGCCGGCGCCGGCTGTATTTCCATGGGCGGCTTCGATTACCACACCGGCGAACGGGGCACCGGCGAACAACGGGACCTGCGCGCCGGGCGCTGCATGGGCGCCTGCCTGGAATACGCCCGCCGCCGCAACATGCCGCTGATGATGTACGTATTCAGCGATGGCTCCGTGTCCAGCAACGGGCGCATTGATGACTCCGCCAACGGCCGCGGCAAAGGCGAGTGGACCGGTGACAATTCCTCCACCGCCGCCTCGTTCTTTCTGGTCTACAACCCCAACGGTCGCCCGACCCTGAACACCAACGGCGCCAGCGCCGAAAACCATCAGCAACTGGGCTGGATGCGCAGCGATGCCTCGGTGGAAACCGCCGGCACCCCGGCAGCCAACAACGTGAACCTGCTGGCGGAAACCGTGTGGCTGAACTACATGGCCCTGCACGGTGAGCTGGGCGAATTCAGCGCCCGCTTCCCCAATCACAGCCTGGGCAACGCCGCTTCGCTGGACAAACTGGCCGCCTTCAACCCCATCGTCAGCGGTCCGGTTTTCCCGCCGCCAGCATGAGCCCACCTGTCGGGGCAGCACAGGGCGGCCCCGGCAGGTACACTGCTGTCACCCTCCTTTGCTGACAACCTGAAGACGACTGCCATGGTTTCGCTGCTCCCCGCTGCCCGCCTGATCACATTGATCACACCTGCCCTGCTCCTGCTGGCCATGCCGGCACAGGCGCGCTGGCAACAACAGGATTGGGATGTAATGGGCACCCGGGCCAGCGTCACGCTGTGGTCCGAGCAGGATGCGGCGCTCTTGTTCGACGCGCTGGAAGAAGAAATGGCGCGCTTGAATGCCTTGCTGTCGCCCTGGGTCGAAAGCAGCGAACTGGCCCGGGTCAACGCCCATGCCGGC
>NZ_LWEZ01000300.1:0-814 GCF_001634945.1 Alcanivorax sp. HI0044 | reverse complement strand
GCCCCATACCCCATGGACCGACTTGTTTTCTTGCTTCATAACACCATTACCCTTGTTCGCGTGGCGGTATTGTCTTTTTTTTGGCAGGGCGGCTCAAGTGACCGCCAGCAACAGCACAAAGATGGTAAGCAGTCACTCACCCGGCACCGGCCACAGCAGACAAACCGCTATCAGCCACTCTCCCCTTGCTCTATAATCGCCGCCCTATGGGAAAAGCCAACAAGAAAGCCAAAGCACCGTCGGCCACCATTGCGCAAAACCGCAAGGCACGCCACGAATATCATCTGGAAGAGCACTTCGAAGCCGGCCTGGTATTGGAAGGCTGGGAAGTGAAGTCCCTGCGTGCCGGCAAAGGCAACCTGACAGAAGCCTACGTCTTGCTGAAAAACGGCGAGGCCTTCCTGTTCGGTGCCCGTTTCGAGCCCCTCAACACCGCCAGCACCCACGTTAACCCGGACCCGACACGCACGCGCAAACTGCTGCTGCACCGTCGTGAGCTGGGGCGGGTATTTGGCGGCGTACAGAAAGACGGCTTCACCTGCGTACCGGTGAGCCTGTACTGGAAGAAAGGGTTCGCCAAGTGCGACATCGCACTGGCCAAAGGCAAGCAGAAGTTCGACAAGCGCGCCACAGAGAAAGAGCGCGACTGGAATCGCCAGAAGCAGCGCATACTGCGGCAGAGATGACGCCGTAAAGAGGCGTCACGCCCTGCCGCCGGGCACTGTCTCAGGCTGTCTTGATTACGCCGTGTGGCGGGTATTTACATCCTGTGCACGGCTATCGCCACGCAGCTGCCAATACAATTGCAGCCAGG
>NZ_LWEZ01000299.1:0-915 GCF_001634945.1 Alcanivorax sp. HI0044 | reverse complement strand
GTGATGAGGCCTTGATTGATGGTCTGAATCGCATCAAGGACAGCTTCAACTCCTACCCACTGGATCGTCTGGCCATTGCCGCCGGCGTGGCCGCGTTTGAGGATCAGGAATGGTTTGAAGAAGGCTGCGAACAGGTGATTGGTCAGCGTGAGTGGCTCACCGATCAGCTGGCGCAGCGGGGCTTCGACAGTTTGCCCTCGGCGGCCAATTTTCTCTTTGCCTGCCACGAGAGGCATAGTGGTGCTGAACTGGCCCAGGGGTTGCGCGAGCAAGGCATTATCGTACGCCATTTTGGCAAACCCGAGCGCATTGCCGACTACCTGCGGATCACCGTGGGCACGCCAGAACAGAATCAGGCGCTGATTGCGGCGCTGGACGGGTTGAGTGAAAAGCTGAAAACTAAAAGTTAAAAAGAATGGAATAAGTTTTGTCGCATGCAGACAAAGAGGCCGCGCCCACACTCTGGGCGCGGCCTCTTTGCGTTAACGGGTAGAGTCGCGCTTGAACTTTGCATTTTATGAAGACGGCGATACTACCGTGGGAAGCGATGCTTGCATCGCGAAGGCGCTTTAGCTTTGCACCGTTGTTCGTGATGCGAGCATTACTTCCCACAGATATTACCAATGTTGGTTTTTTTCAGAGGTCTTATCGCTCCTAAATCGCCTGTTGGCCGAAGTCAGGGTTTGCCCGCTTGAACCTTTCCCATACCTGCGGTACTAACAGGCATCGCCCAACGCAAAGGCCTTAATAATGAAACGTTCGCTACTGCTCGCCTGTGCCCTGATTCCGATTCCCCTTTTTGCCGCTGACTTTGCGGTTACCGCTCCGGTGAGCAAGGCAGTGTTGTTTCCCGCCCAGGCCCATCTCAGTCGTACGTTCTCCCAGGCTTTGCCCGCCGGTGAGCATCAGCTGGTG
>NZ_LWEZ01000298.1:0-590 GCF_001634945.1 Alcanivorax sp. HI0044 | reverse complement strand
CACCCGACCAGACGTAACCAAAGAGACCCTGGCCCAGGCCCCACTGGCAGCCAACGCCGAGCAACGCGCCGCCATTCAGGCGATTCAGGACGCTGACAGCTTCACCCCTTTCCTGCTCGACGGCATCACCGGCAGCGGCAAAACCGAAGTCTATCTGCAAGTCATGGCGCCACTGCTGGCCGCCGGCAAGCAAGTCATGGTGCTGGTGCCAGAAATCGGTCTGACCCCGCAAACCGTGCAACGCTTCAAGCAGCGCTTTGCCGTCCCGGTGGTCACCCTGCATTCCGGGCTCACCGACCGGGAACGGCTGGACAACTGGCTGGCGGCCCGGGAGGGCCAGGCGCGCATCATCATTGGCACCCGCTCCGCCATCTTTACCCCCATGCTCAATCCCGCCCTGATCATCGTGGACGAAGCCCACGATAGCTCCCTGAAACAGCAGGACGGCTTTCGCTACCACGCCCGGGATCTGGCCACCTGGCGCGCCCAGCAGCTGGGCATCCCGGTGGTTCTGGGCAGCGCCACCCCGGCCCTGGAAACCTTGCATCTGGCCCGGGAAGGCCGATTCCAGTGGCTCAGGCTGTCACAAC
>NZ_LWEZ01000297.1:0-944 GCF_001634945.1 Alcanivorax sp. HI0044 | reverse complement strand
ACGGCTTCAAAAGCCGTCAGAGCAGCATCGGCCTGGCCAGTTACGATAACGACTTCAACGCCTGGGTCGGCCCCTTTGTGATGGACGCCATCAACAGCCGTGTGGTGCATCGCTCCAATGCCCTGACCGGCCAGGCTTACACTGATCACTTCACCTATAACGAGGCCATGCTCACCGGCGATGGCATGGGTGGCCGCATGAAAGCCCTGGGGATTGGTGCCGGCACCGGGCTGTTTTTTGCCGCTGCGGCCATCAAGCCTACCCGCTGGGCACTGAACAAGTTTGTGGTGCCACAGCCTGGTGAAGGCCCCAGCCCCGAGGCACAAAAAGCCGGTTTCTACGACATCCGCTTTGTCGGCCACACCGACAACCAGGACACCCTGAAAGTGAAAGTCACCGGTGATGCGGACCCCGGCTACGGGTCCACCGCCAAACTGCTGGGCCAGGCCGCCGCCTGCCTGGCCCAGGACGTGGTAGAAAATGCCCCCGGCGGCTTCTGGACCACCGCGTCCCTGCTCGGCGAGCCGCTACTGAAACGGCTGCAGGAAAAAGCCGGCATGACGTTCACCGTGATCGACTAAGGCACTACCCGGCCTGTGACCTCGGTCACAGGCCGCAGCAATTTTCAGTGGCAGCGGATGCCAGCCTCACACGCAATCCGTATTCTCCCCGGTTTTCCAAACAGGACGGGGTTGCCATGGAAGCGCTTGCCATACTGAAAATTTTATTGATTCTATTCCTGCTTGGCTCAACGATTTACAGCGCCATTGTCTATCAGGGCCGCAAGAAATCCTCACTGAAAAGCCTTGCAGCATTCCGCCAGCAACACTCACCCCAGCGCAAGCTCGATCCCACCGAGCTACGTCTTGTTGACGCGGTTATCGCCCAGGCAGAACAAAAAACCCTCGGCGCCCTGGACAGCCATGAGGTTTTTTCTCTCAGCG
>NZ_LWEZ01000296.1:0-1022 GCF_001634945.1 Alcanivorax sp. HI0044 | reverse complement strand
GCTCCCCCAACAACACCACAAAATAACGCCCGGACAGGGGCCGTCGGTAAGCAGGATGCAAACGGGAGGTATCCAGGCTCAAGCGTCCTTGTGGGTCGGCCATCAGTGCGGCCAACACCCCGGCGGCATCATCGCGTAACTGCAGGCTCAGGGTCAGGCGCTGATCGCGCTCCAGCCACCACAGCGCCCCCTGGCTGATCACCACCCCGGCCAGCAGCAGGCTGACGAACAGGCTGATTCCCAGCCGACGCCCCATGGAGGTCATCGCGCTTGCCCGGTGAAGACATACCCCTGCCCACGGCGGGTTTCGATCACGCTTTTCCCCAGCTTGCGGCGCAGGCGGTTCACGTGTACTTCCAGTACGTTGGAGTCGCGGTCACTTTCGTTATCGTACAGATGAGAGGCCAGCTGCCCTTTGGAAAGCAATCGATCAGGGTTATGCATGAAGTATCGGAGCATGCGGAATTCTGCGCCGGTCAGGGTGATTTCCGTTTCCCCAGACCAGACGCTCTGGCGGTTTTCATCCAGTTTGAAAGTGCCCGCCGTCAGCTGGGCCGTATTCGCCCGGCCATGGGTGCGCCGCAACAAGGCCTGTACCCGCAGTAACAGTTCGTCAGGGTGAAACGGTTTGGCCAGGTAGTCATCGGCCCCGCTTTGCAGGCCTTCAATGCGTTCCGCCCAGCTGTCGCGGGCCGTGAGGATCAGCACGGGCACCTGTTGATTGTCCCCGCGCCACTGCTGCAGAACCTGCAAACCATCCAGACCCGGCAGACCCAGGTCCAGAATCACCAGATCAAACGGATCATCATTGAGCGCGGGCAAGGCATCACGACCATCCGCCAGCCAATCCACCGCGTAGCCATGCTCACGAAGCATGGGCATGAGCTGATCCGCCAGCGGGATACTGTCTTCGACCAGAAGAATCCGCATCAGTCGTCACGCTCGTCATCAAGGATGTCTGCGGTGCGGGCATCCATTTCAATCTCGCGGACCACCTGGTCCCGGGTCAGCAACTCAATTTC
>NZ_LWEZ01000295.1:0-1717 GCF_001634945.1 Alcanivorax sp. HI0044 | reverse complement strand
CCTTGCGCAGGTTGGTAAAGAAGCGCTCGGAGACGGCAAATTCGATATCAATGTTCTTGTCGCCCTGCAGGTAGAGAATCGGCTGCTTGGCCTGCACGAACTGGTAGTTCTCCACTTCGGTACGGGCCACCGTGCCACCGTAAGGGGCTTTCAGGCGCGTGTAGTTCACATTGTCGCGGGCCAGGCTCAAGGCGGCCTGGGCCTGGCGCCGCTTGGCCTGGATCTCATCAAACTGGGCTTCGGAAATCACCCCACGGTCACGCAGGCTGATACCACGCTGATACTGGCTCTCGGCCAGATCATACTGGGCCTGGCGGTCGGCCAGCTGATTGTTGAAATCCGCTGGGTCCAACGCCGCCAGCAACTGCCCTTTCTTCACCTGTTCCCCGGCCCGCACCGGGAAACGCTCCATCTGGCCGGACACCCGAAAAGCCAGCTCGGACCCTTCCGTGGCGACCACCTTGCCCGGGTAGTGGCGCAACGTGCCGTCGCCACCATTCACGGTTTGCAACTTCACCGGTTGCGGCATCGGGGCCTCCGCCTGCGGTTCCTCACCACAGCCCCACAGGGCCAGCGTCAGGCCAAGGGCCATCCAAAAACGTTTCATCGTGTTCTCCCCGATCTAAACGGTACTTGTTAGTACCAATTGTCGCACAGGTACGGCCGTATCAGGTGCAGCTTTTTCACCAACTGCAGAATTTTGACCTTATCAGACGAGGGCTCAGGGAGCCGCCCTTGCCAGGAAAAGATCCAGCACAAAAAAGGGCCGACGAATGTCGGCCCGGGTCATGGGTTAAGAAAATGCGTGCGCCGAGGCGCGATCAGCCCAGATGGGCAGACAACATCCAGGCAGACTTTTCGTGAATTTCAATACGATCACTGGCCACCGCACCAGAGCCTTCATCTTCATGCTCGCCCGCCAGCTTCAATACCCGGTTGGCACGCTCCGCCACCCGACGGTGGTCTTCTGCCAGCTCCTTGATCATGCCGGACGCATCCGGGTCGCCGGTGGCGTCCTGCACCGTGGAGAGCTTGGCAAACTCGGCATAGCTGCCCGGCGCCTTCCAGCCCAGCGCGCGGATACGCTCGGCAATGGTGTCCACCGCCTCCGCCAGCTCGATGTATTGCTGCTCGAACAGCAGATGCAGACTGTGGAACATGGGGCCGGTCACATTCCAGTGATACTTGTGCGTCTTGAGATAGAGGGTGTAACTCTCGGCCAATAGCTTGCTCAGTTCTTCAGCGACCTGCTTGTTGTGTTCAATCATGGAGTGCCTCCTTTTCCAGTATTGTCCTTGCCAGCAGAGCCAAGGGCGCTCCCGTTGATTGCCGGGAAACGTACTCCCTAACACCATTGGGTTCGCCAAGCGCATTTCAATGGCGACGCCCTTTCGGCCCTCTCTTCTTGTTGCTACAACGCTTGTTTCTACATAATCAGACGCGGTACCGCCACAGACGTTCCTGGACTGGCAAGGCATTTGCGTTATCGCGCACATAGGAAAAATCAATCTGCCGATCTGTCCGATTTGGCGCTTTACACCCGGGTCGACGTCTCGGCATGATGCAACCTCATCCGTTAACCGAAAGTAGACCGCCAATGGCTGTAGCCCCCAATCCGGAACCTCCTTATTCGATTCTGGAAGCGTGGTTGAATGGCCTGACTCATGGCATTGGCGCGGCCATGAGCATCGCCGGCACGGTAATCCTGGTGGTGTCG
>NZ_LWEZ01000294.1:0-767 GCF_001634945.1 Alcanivorax sp. HI0044 | reverse complement strand
GAATCGTGAGGGCCTTGGGTGGCGCGGCCATGCTGCTGCCGATGGCTTTGGCGTGGCCATTCCAGTCAGTCCACGTGACGCTGGCTGATGCTACATCAGGCAAATGCAGCAGGGCGTTAACCTGCACCCGCAATTGCTCTTCGTCGAAATTCCACAGGGAACGGGACAGCCCGGGCAAGGCAGTCAGTTCCACCTGCTCCAGGTTCTGCTCCAGGCGCTCCATACCTTGATGGTATTCGCGCACCATGAATACGCCGATGCTGATCAGCATCACCATAATGCTGACCAACAGCACCGCGCCGGCCACTTTGAAGGCCAGCGGGTTCTGTCGGTAGTAATGGTGTATACGGTGAGGCAAGCACGGTCTCCAGAAATAGTCGCCGTGCCGGGGGGCGGTTTACTGGTTGGCCACCGCTGTCATGTTTACCCGATCCAGCATGCGTTCTTCGATACGGTCCAGGCGTGCCCGGCAGTCGCGGAAGGTGCGACTGATGCAGGTGGTGTTGGCTACCATGTCCAGTTTTGGCCAAGTCGCCTGTTCGCCTTTACGGATATAGTTTCGCACATCTTGCAGCGTGGGGTTATTCAGGACACGCAGGGCGTTGAGCGGCTGGCGGGGCGGGATCATGTTGATGTCGCCGATATACTTCTGCGTCACCATGCTTTTCGCCTTGTCGATCATCAAACCCATGTCGTTGGACGCTACCCGGCGCTGCACCAGTTGCAGGCCATAACGCAGGTTCATGGAGACGTTGCGCAGGGCCCAG
>NZ_LWEZ01000293.1:0-904 GCF_001634945.1 Alcanivorax sp. HI0044 | reverse complement strand
GGCGATCGTCTGCGGCGATTTTCGCCCACAAAAAAGCCGCTCTTGATGATCAGGAGCGGCTTTTTTGTGGAATTCGAATGGTGCCGGAACGCGGAATCGAACCGCGGACCTACTGATTACGAATCAGTTGCTCTACCGACTGAGCTATCCCGGCATGCCCGTTGTGCGGGGCGGGCGCTAGTTTAGCAGGCCGCCCGCTGCAGGCAAGCAGGAATCAGGCTTCCTGCTTGATGCCGGCCAGTTTGCGGGCATGCCACTTCTTCTTCTCCACATCCATGCCGCGCAGAATCTGAATTCTCTGGGCTTGCGGGCTGCCTGCTCCGTGCATGGATTCGGTGAGGTAACCCACGGCGTTGCGGCCCAGGGTCATGTTTTCGATCAGCCTAAGGATGCGCATGCGGTCCTCGGTGGGGATGTCTTCGCGGCCTTTGAGGAAGCGACGAATGATGTCTCCGGCTTCTTCATTTTCCAGGTCCTGTTCGCTGGGCATGGTGACCATGATACCGCCGGCCAGATCCTGGGCGAGGCGGGAAATCTCGTAGGGGAAACGGGTCACGTTGTGCTTACACACGTTGGCCAGCATGGTGTCATTCATGAAGATGCCGCTGGGCATCTTCTTCGCTTCGTGGGAGCTGGCGATGCCGGAAGAGTAGATGGTTTCGTTGAGATGGGTCATTTCCACCAGCTTGTCGCGGATGTGGCTGACTTTTTCCAGGCCGTTGTATTCCACGATGGATGCCGCTGCACCGACCATGACATCGCCCAGGCCGGTTTTGCAGACATAACTGGCGCGGTGATAGGCAGTGAAGCGGCTGACCAGCTCCTGGGCGAATTCGTATTCGCCGTCCATGAACACGTGAGTGTGGGTAATGGACACATCATCGAAGTACACAAGCACTTCCTG
>NZ_LWEZ01000292.1:0-760 GCF_001634945.1 Alcanivorax sp. HI0044 | reverse complement strand
GCTGCGCGCTGAAACCGAACGCTTCGGGGCCTATTCCGTGGCCGGTGAAGATGTGTGGGAGCATCCCTTCCTGTGGGGCTCCAAGCGCACCGGGCCAGATCTGGCCCGGGTGGGCCTGCGACCCATCACCGAGCAATGGCACCGCGAGCACCTGCGCGATCCACGCCAGGTGGTGCCCGAATCCAACATGCCGGCTTACCCCTGGCTGCAGGAAACCCCGGTGGATTGGGATCTGACCGAGCGCAAATTGTCGGTATTCAAGAATGCCTTTGGTGTTCCCTATACCGATGAAGACATCGCCGAGCAGATGAGCAAGGTCAACGGCGAGTGGGCTAACGCCACGGAAGAAGATGCACTGGTGGCCTACCTGCTGTCGCTGGGTCAGGAACGCAAGGAGGCTGTGCAATGAGCTATCACGCCCTGTTTACCCTGGTGTTCTTCCTGGCATTTGTTGCCATGGCGGCGTGGGTGTATCGCCCCAGTCGCAAAAAAGATTACGAAAAGCTCGGCTATATCGCGCTGGATGCGGACGAGCGAACAGCCGGGAACCTTGATAAGGGGGACGAGCAATGAGTGACTTCTGGAGTTGGTTCATTATCGTCATCGTCGTTATCAACCTGCTGGGTTGCGGCGGCCTGCTGCTGTGGAATAACCAGATTTCTGCAGAGGAAGCCGCCAAGGAGACCACGGGCCACAGCTTCGACGGCATTCAGGAGCGCAACGCTCCCCTGCCCCGCTGGTGGCTGTTCCTGTTTATCGG
>NZ_LWEZ01000291.1:0-2011 GCF_001634945.1 Alcanivorax sp. HI0044 | reverse complement strand
GACCGGCGACCAGGAATTCGACAGCGCCAAGACCCTGGCGGCCTTCGCCCTGGGCCTGATGTTGTTCATCACTACCCTGGTCATGAATATCTTCGCGCTGCATATCGTGAAGAAATACCGCGAGCAGTACGACTAGCGTCGGGAGAAAAATGATGAGCCAAACCACAGAAAAAGTTCGCAAGACCCTGGCCCGACGCTACCGGGCAGAGAAACGCTTCAAGGCCTTTGGTCTTGGTGCGATTGGCATCGGTTTGATGGCGTTGGTGCTGCTGTTCACCGATATTATCGGCAAGGGTCACAGTGCTTTCGTGGAGTATGAAATCCAGCTGCCGGTGACCTTTGATGCCGAAGTGATGGATGTCAGTGACCCCCGTGATGAAGAGCAGCTCAACTATGGTAATTACCAGGGGGTGATTCGTGACGCCCTGGCAGACCGCTTTCCCGGCGTGGAGTCCCGCCTGGACACCCGTGCCCTCAATCAGTTGGTGAGCACCGGTGCCGGTTATGCCCTGCGTGACATGCTGCGCGAGGATCCTTCCCTGCTGGGTGAGACCCGTACTCTCTGGTTGCTGGCCGATGACGATGTGGACCTGTTTCTCAAGGGGAATGAAAAGCAGCGCGAAGACAGCCGCCTGAACGAGAAGCAACAGGCCTGGGTGGCGGAGCTGGAAGCCTCCGGGGAAACCCGCATGGTTTTCAACCAGTCGCTGTTCAGCTACGGCGATTCCCGTGAGCCGGAGCAAGCCGGTATTCTGGGCGCGATCCTGGGTTCCCTGTTCACCATGATCGTGACGCTGGTGCTGAGTTTTCCCATCGGTGTGGCCGCGGCGGTCTATCTGGAAGAGTTTGCTCCCAAGAACCGCTTCACCGATTTCATTGAGGTGAACATCAACAACCTGGCGGCGGTGCCGTCGATCATCTTCGGTCTGTTGGGGCTGGCGGTGATTATCGGCTTGTTTGGATTGCCCCGTTCGGTGCCGCTGGTAGGCGGTATCGTGCTGACGCTGATGACGTTGCCGACCATCATCATTTCCAGCCGCGCGGCGATCAAGGCCGTGCCGCCCAGTATCCGCCAGGCGGCCATGGGGTTGGGCGCCTCGAAAATGCAGGTGGTGTTGCACCATGTGCTGCCGTTGGCCCTGCCCGGCATGCTCACCGGCGCCATCATCGGCATGGCCCAGGCGCTGGGGGAAACGGCGCCGCTGCTGATGATCGGCATGGTGGCCTTTATTGTGGACCTGCCCGCCGGCCCGCTGGATGCGGCAACCGTGCTGCCGGTGCAGATTTACCTGTGGGCAGACAGCCCGGAACAATCTTTCGAATCCCTGGCGTCCGCCGCCATCATGGTGCTACTGGCTTTCCTGATCACCATGAACACGCTGGCGGTGATTCTGCGCAAGCGCCTTGAGCGGCGCTGGTAACGGACGGATAACGAGGAACTGAGTTATGGAAACCGCACAGCAACTGGACAAACCGGCTCTGGGCACCAATGATGCGGCCAGAGACAAGGCCATAAATGAGCAAGCAGCGATGACACAAGACTCCCCCTATCCAGACCAGACCGTGGGCACGCCCTTTGTGGATGACCCGAAAATGCGCCTGCGCGATGTGGAGGTGTTCTATGACGATAACCAGGCGATCCATGGCGTCAGCCTGGATATCGGCAAGAATGAGGTGGTGTCACTGATCGGTCCGTCCGGTTGTGGTAAATCCACGTTCCTGCGTTGTCTCAATCGCATGAACGACACTATCGATATTTGTAAGGTGAAGGGCAGCCTGCATCTGGAAAGCCAGGATCTGTATGACCCCAAGCTGGATGTGGTGGAGCTGCGCGCCCGGGTGGGCATGGTGTTCCAGAAGCCCAACCCCTTCCCGAAATCCATTTATGACAACGTGGCCTATGGCCCGCGTATTCACGGCCTGGCCAACAAGAAATATGACCTGGACGAAATCGTGGAAACCAGCCTGCGCAAGGCCGGGCTGTGGGAAGAAGTGAAAGACCGTCTGCACG
>NZ_LWEZ01000290.1:0-922 GCF_001634945.1 Alcanivorax sp. HI0044 | reverse complement strand
ATGAGGCGATTCTGGCTTATGTGCGAACCGATAATTATCAGTCCGGGGGCGTGGTGCAACTGGCCAAAACCCTGACCGGAAAACTGCCTGCGCATTGGGATGGTGATGGTAATGGCCGCTGGGATGGTTACGTGCCTGACGTGGCCTACCGCTTTGATGAGCAGGGTTTTGACCGCGATGCGCAAGGCAAGCTGACGGGGTGGCGTGCTTTGGCGTATACGCCGTTTCCGGGCACATTTTTCCCCACTAATGGTTCTGCGGATGATGTGCTGATTCGTCTGGATTCTCCATACCGCCAGAATGAAAAAGGCGAGCCCGACATACGGGTTTACCGTCTCAACCTGGCGATCGTGGAGTCGCTGATCAAGCGTGAGGATGTGGCGATAGAGGCGGTAGAGGAAGCTGATTACGGGGTCGACCTGAATCGCAACGGTGTGTTGGATCGTGCTACTGAAGTGGTATTCGACTGGGCTCCCCTTGAGGGGCGTGACATGCAGTATGTGGGGCTGGCCAGGGTGGCCCAGCAACAGGGGGCGGCGCCACTGTCAGCAGGAGCTTATCCGCTGGGTACCGAGTTTGTACATAGCGTGCGCTATCTGGATATTGCCGATGATGGCGAAGTGGTGATGGCGCCGCGAATGAAGGAGCTGCGCTACAGCCGTAAAACGCGCTGGCTGACATATTTTCAGCACCGGGAGCTGGCGGACGATGAGCTCAAGGATGCGCATGATTTTCCTGACCGCATGGAGCCTGTCATCGGTGATATAGAGCGCGGGGTGGGTAATCGTCGCGGCTGGCGTTTCAGTGGCTTCATCGAGGATGACCAGGGCGCGCTGCGGCCTCAGTCGTATGAGGAACTGGCTACCTGCGCCGGGTGCCACGGGGCAGTGGGTGCGCTGGCTGACAGTACCTACACCATGGA
>NZ_LWEZ01000289.1:0-878 GCF_001634945.1 Alcanivorax sp. HI0044 | reverse complement strand
CACGAAGCGATCAAGACCACTCTGCCGAAAGCCAAAGAGCTGCGTCGTGTGGCTGAGCCGCTGATCACTCTGGCTAAGGAAGACTCCGTCGCTAACCGTCGTCTGGCTTTCGACCGTACCCGTTCCAAGGAAATGGTCGGTAAGCTGTTCAACGAGCTGGGTCCTCGTTACCAGGAGCGTCCGGGTGGCTACATCCGCATTCTCAAGATGGGTTTCCGTGCGGGTGATAACGCACCGATGGCCTATGTTGAGCTGGTTGACCGTCCTGAACTGGCTGACGCTGACGAAGAGTAAGCGTTAACCGTTCCAGAAAAACCGGGTCCTGTGCCCGGTTTTTTTGTGCCTGTTGCAAGTGTGAAAGCATCGGCTATGCTGGAGTTGTCATTAACGGGCACAGCGTATGGCGATCAACGGTTTTCACGCACACGTCTATTTCGACGAACAAACCTTTTCCCAGGCGGCGGCTCTCTGCCAGGCTGCTCACCAACGCTTTTCTGTGCCCATGGGCCATATGCATCGAAAGCCGGTGGGGCCGCACCCATGCTGGAGCTGTCAGCTGACTATCCCACGCCGTTTGGCAGGGGAGGTGATTCCCTGGTTAATGGCGAGCCGGAACGGCTTAACAGTGTTTGTGCATGGCCTCAGTGGTAACGATCTTCGTGATCATACGGAGTTGGTGATGTGGCTGGGGGAGAGCCAGCCGCTGGATTTGAGTATTTTTCAGTTCTCCGCCTGACAATAAGCTGCGCCACGCTTTTTCTACTTTCTACCCTTGTACGACCGTCCTGCCCCGGTAAATAACGGCCTTTTGTGTCGAGCGTGAGCGTGTGGGCGTTTGTCTGAGGGTTTCGGGCGCTGGGCTGATCGTTTGTCCCCGG
>NZ_LWEZ01000288.1:0-1091 GCF_001634945.1 Alcanivorax sp. HI0044 | reverse complement strand
CCTGCTCCGCCTGTTCGCGGGTAATGCTGGCAGCCGCTTCCTTGGTGTTCTGCATGGTGGCTTCCGGGTTGGCCGGCAGCACCGCAGCCGTGTCGGTTTTCTCACCCTGAGACTGGGAGACTTTTTCCCAGGCATCAGTGAGCCCGTCATCCCCGGTCTGGGTATAGACACCGCTACCCAAATCACCGCTGCCGTCGGCCTGACGCAAAACCGGATTGATAGTTTGCTGACGCAGTGGATCAAAACGCGCCGCTTCATCCAGCATCCAGTCACCGTTCATGGATGCATTACGGGCTTTAAGCTGTTCCGCCAGCGCTTTCGCCTCATCGCCGGTGGGGCAAACGGCGGCAAAATCCGCACGGTGGTATTCACCGGAACGCAAATCCACAAAGCGGCTTTCCGGGTCCGCCGCATGGCGATTGTCGATGGGCTTGAGCTTGACGCCGGCCGGCAAGGTCAGCGGGTCCACCTTGATGGTATGCAAACCCGGGTTCAGACCGTAAACACTGTACTGGCCGTTCTCGTCGGTAATCACCCAGGTGCCGTCCTGCAGATACAGCTTCACGCCACCAATGGGCCACTCACCATCGTTCTGCAGATTATTACAGTCCGCATCCACATAGACCTTACCGAACAGCATGGCCTTGTCTGACAGCACGCCTTCGTTGCGGATCTCCACTTCGGCTTCGTCCTGGTTGGAACGGTAGGTAAACCCGGAAGCCGTGTTGGCCTGGGCCGTGGCCCGGTTGATGCCATCGCTGTCCACCGCACCGGCCGACAACCGCAAGCCGTAGTGCAATGTCACCGTTTCACCCGCCTGCAACGGCAGCGCCACCACGGAGCCATTGCTGCGCTCGCGCTCCAGTCGGAAGGTCAGCTGCGGCCCGGGGCGTCCCGCCGGGTCCGGCATTTCGACACGCTGCCCGCCCACTTCCAGCCAGGCGCTGTCATTGATATAACGGAACCCATAGGGCAGCTGGTCGATAATTCTGCCGGCGTAAAGCGCATCGGAGTGGTTGTTCGTCAGGTTGATGCTATAGGCGAGCACATCCCCCACGGCGGCGCTGTCTTTCTCCACATTTTTGTCCAGC
>NZ_LWEZ01000287.1:0-1809 GCF_001634945.1 Alcanivorax sp. HI0044 | reverse complement strand
TCTGGTTCAGCCACTGGTGTGGTGATTGAATCCCGTATCGAGAAAGGTCGCGGTACCGTTGCTTCCATTTTGGTTCAGGGCGGCGAGCTGCAGATCGGTGACATGCTGCTGGCCGGTGCCCACTTTGGCCGTGTGCGGGCGATGATCGATGAGAACGGCAAGCCGATCAAAAAAGCCGGCCCGTCTATTCCGCTGGAAGTGTTGGGCCTGAATGGCGCACCGGAAGCCGGTGAGCAGATCCAGGTTGTGACCGACGAGCGTAAGGCGCGGGAAGTGGCCGAGTTCCGTCAGGAACGTGACCGTGAGCTCAAACTCAAGCGTCAACAGGCATCCAAGCTGGAAAACCTGTTTGAAAATATGGGCAGCGCAGAAACCAAAACCGTCAACATCGTGTTGAAGACCGATGTGCGCGGTTCACTGGAAGCGCTGACCAGTGCCCTGAATGATCTGGGCACTGATGAAGTGAAGGTGAATCTGGTCTCCAGCGGCGTGGGTGCGATCAACGAATCCGACGTCAACCTGGCGATGACCAGTGAAGGTGTGTTGCTGGGCTTTAACGTTCGTGCAGATTCCAAGGCCAAGAAAACCTGCGAGCAGGAAGGCATTGATCTGCGCTACTACAGCGTGATCTATGAGCTGATTGATGACGTGAAGCAGGCCATGAGTGGTTTGCTGGCGCCGGAAAAACGCGAAGAGATCCTTGGCGTGGCCCAGGTGCGCGACGTGTTCCGTTCTTCCAAGTTCGGTGCGGTTGCTGGTTGTATGGTGGTGGAAGGTACGCTGTACCGGAACCGTCCGATCCGCGTTCTGCGCGACGATGTGGTGGTCTTCGAAGGCGAGCTGGAATCCCTGCGTCGCTTCAAGGACGATGTGCCTGAAGTGCGTAACGGCATGGAGTGTGGCATCGCGGTGAAGAGCTACAACGACGTGAAGGAAGGCGACAAGATCGAAGTCTTCGAAGTGAAGGAGGTGGCGCGCTTCCTGTAAGGAGTGTGCCCGAACCCTGCTATGAGCCGTCATCGCCGCCCCCAGGGCTTTAACCGCACCGACCGTATCGCTGACCAGATTCAGCGTGAACTGTCCCGGTTGCTGCAGTTTGAAATGAAAGACCCGCGGGTCAATCTGGCGACGATTCAGGATGTCACGGTTTCCCGCGATCTGTCCTATGCCGAGGTGTATTTCACCTTGCTGGGACAGGGTGAAGAAGCCGGCGTGGAAGCCGAAGAAGCGCTGGTCAAGGCCAGCGGCTTCCTGCGCAGCAGCCTGGCGAAGAGCCTCAATACCCGCACCACGCCCAAATTGCGTTTCCATTACGACATGACCCCGGAGCGGGCGGCACATCTGTCTCAGTTGATTGATGATGCCCGTGCCGAAGACCGGGAGTTGCGTCCGGAAGACGACGAAACCGGAAACAACGAGTAACTCGGAGCTGTCAGGTGGCAAAGCGTCGTCCCAGAGGCCGTGATCTCAACGGCATCCTGTTATTGGATAAATCGTCTGGCGTGAGCAGTAATGGCGCGCTGCAGATGGCCAAGAAAATGTTTGCCGCTGCCAAGGCGGGGCATACCGGTAGTCTGGATCCGCTGGCCACCGGCATGTTGCCGATTTGTTTTGGTGAAGCCACCAAGTTCAGCCAGTTTTTGCTGGAATCCGACAAGAGTTACCGGGTCACCGCCAAGCTGGGTGTGACCACGGAAACCGGTGACGCCGACGGCGATGTGGTGGAAACCACCGAGGTGAACGCGTCGTCCGCCCAGATCGAGACGGCCTTATTGTCGTTCAAGGGCGACATCGAACAGATCCCCAGCA
>NZ_LWEZ01000286.1:0-900 GCF_001634945.1 Alcanivorax sp. HI0044 | reverse complement strand
CAGGTATCGAATCTGGATGTATAAACGCCTGAGGCTGGATGCCTGATGCACGACGCTTAAAAAAAGCGAACCCGTTGGGTTCGCTTTTTTATTGCCTTTAGCGTCCGGCCTCAGGCATCTGGCGTCATGCGTAATTTATACCGCAAAATCGTCCAGCTTGGCGCCTTTGCTCAGGGCATCCTGCAACCACAGTGGACGTTTGCCGCGGCCGGTCCAGGTGTTGCCGCTGTTATTGGGATCGCGGAATTTTACTTTGGCCGGGCGGCGCACACCGGTTTTTTTCTTGGCGGCTTTCTTGCGCGTGGTCTTTTTCTTGTCGGCGGCATTTTTCAGCAGGTCCTGGGGATCCACACCCAGATCCTTGGCCATTTTCTCCAGAACCGCCTGGGCATTTTTCAATTCGGCTTTACGCTTTTTGTCGAGCGCAGACTCTGCCTGCTTGATCAGTTTTTCCAGCTCGTCCACAGACAGTTCGTCAAGATTGATGCTCATTAAGGTGCCCTTGTTTTAGGTCATTGAATAACGGCAAAGACTGTAATTATTTTAGTGGGCATTGGCAATATAGTGGGTTAAACGCAGAGCGGAAAATAAAAAATACGGTGACGTAAAATAATATTTTTCCCGCGGTGATTATAAAATAACCGCCTTCCTGCCATTTTGTGGATAACACGCACCGGTTGTTAAGGAACCTCTGAAAAACTCCTTGCGTACTCAGTCTTTCAGGCTGGTTCGCAATCTAGGCGTGCTTTTGAAGGTGTCCCCTAACTGGGATCGAGATATGTCCATCCATCGAAAAAGCGCAACAACGAGTGCGGGCCAGCCTGAATGACCCGAAGGGCGTGGCCTGAAGCGCACATCTGCTGCGCCTTGCCTCTCGGAAAGGGAACCACCCTGACCATC
>NZ_LWEZ01000285.1:0-933 GCF_001634945.1 Alcanivorax sp. HI0044 | reverse complement strand
ATACCCTGGTCCAGTTCGAAGTAGCCGCACTCGAATTGCAGGGTGTCTTTTGGACGTAGCTGGACCATGGCATTGACCATGTCTTCGGTGGCGTCTTCACCGGGGCTGATGAGGAACGTTCGGCCAACGGTATCGGGGGGCGTTTCTCCGCCATCATCCGGATCGGTGCCTGTGCCACCATCGTCGCCGCCGTCATCATCCCCCCCGCCATCATCGCCGCCGTTGTCAGGATTGTTGGGTGTGGCGGGGTTGTTGGCTGCCGGGGTATTGCTGCCGTCGCCTCCGCACGCGGTGAGTACCAGAGTGGCTGCCAGTGCGATGGCAGGCCAGAATCGGTTGATGTTCATGGTCAGTTCCCCGTTGTCATTTTTTGTTTCTGCTTCCCGAAAAGCGCGCTGTTTCATGTGCCGGATTGATGGCCGCTATTGAGCGGCCTGCTCCAGTCGTTCCCACATGCGTATGTAGGCTTCTGCCGAGGTGAACAGCTGGTTCACCGCGTCGTCGATTTCTTCTTGCGGGCGATCGCTGTTGAGCATCATGTCGGCTATCTGGTCCNCATAGAGTCCGTAGTGCGCCACGCCCCGGCCTTCGTAAAGGCTGAAGGCGTGGTCACCGGTGGTTTGTTTGTCGAATTGCACGCGGCCATCCACCGAGGTGAAGGGATAAAGCTCGGCTTCCTGATCGGGTGTGCCGGGGTTGCCGGCCAGATTGGCAATGCCGTTGACGTCAGACGCAAACGGGGCGCCACCGAAGGGGCCAACCTTGAAGGCCGGGTCGCGGGGGCGGTTGCCGTCGCGGGTCAGCTGGTCTACCCAGTTGCCGCGCACGCTACCGAAGGACGCCGTCACGCCCCCCTGGCTGGCGATCTGGTCGCGCAGGGCTTCGGTGCCGGTCCAGTTGCCATGGCTGTTGATAATCGGGTAATCGCGTTCG
>NZ_LWEZ01000284.1:0-1034 GCF_001634945.1 Alcanivorax sp. HI0044 | reverse complement strand
GGTCAGGTCTGAATGGCATTTTTATTATCCGCACCGTTCTTCGCGCAAATCCTGAATCTCTTCAAGAGAAAAATCCACGGAGGCTCCACCATTCAGCGACACCGACCAAACCTCGGAATTTCCATCCATGGTGATTACGGCGCTATTGCCTGATTCATCTTGCAGCTCAACCTGACCACTTTTGATGGCTCGCCTGAGGCTCAAAAAACTTGTATCAGAAGGGTCATCCTCAATAACCAGATCCGAAAGCGTTGCCGCTGTGATCAACCCCTCTGGACATGACTCGCGATGAGGAATCACCCTTTTTACCCCATAAACCCCTGAGAAGCTTTCAATCCTTGATTCCGGGAAAGGGAGACCTGCATTGGGCGTGACAGCAAGAGCAAAACGCTCATCCATGTTTTTCCCCAACTGAGAATAGAAAGCCACCACTTCCCCTGTATCGTCATCAATAGACGCAAATCGCTCGAGCAGAAATTCCTCAGAATGCTGACTTTTCTCTCCATACTCTTGTTCAGCACTTTCCCGCTCAAGATGAATGAAAACATGCCCATACATGGCTCGCATTAATCGACTATTAATGATATCGGTCTGCTGGTAAGCGAAATAGGGAATCTCAACGGAATCCCCGTACCGGTCATAGGAAAGGAAATCCGTTTCTTCAAAAAATTCGCCGGAACCTATGCCGGAACCAGGGAAGCCACGTTGACGAAACCCCGTGTTGATCGACCCTAACGTTAAATCATAATCACAACCTTCCAAACGATAGGATCGCACGTCATATAGCGCCCCGGAGAATGGCGACTCAAGGTCTTCCAGCGTGTAGCTTTCGGACACATAGCCTCCTTCCTGCAAGCAGGTAAAACCATGATGACTGGCCACATCAACACCATTACCCATCTGGATATTTGCATGACCTTCTATCGTGCTCAGGGAGCCTGTGTGATAGAAACCGCCACCAAACAACAACACCGCATCTTCTTCAGACGTTAACGTCGCAGCTGGCAGGGGTTCTAATGGCGCTCTGAATATTG
>NZ_LWEZ01000283.1:0-596 GCF_001634945.1 Alcanivorax sp. HI0044 | reverse complement strand
CGATTCCCCTTTTTGCCGCTGACTTTGCGGTTACCGCTCCGGTGAGCAAGGCAGTGTTGTTTCCCGCCCAGGCCCATCTCAGTCGTACGTTCTCCCAGGCTTTGCCCGCCGGTGAGCATCAGCTGGTGGTGAAAGGTTTGCCGGAGCTGGATCTGGATAGCCTGCAGGTGGCCGTGAAAGGGGCCAGGTTGCTGGGGATGCAACAAGGGTTTGCCATTGCTGAGGGCGATATCTCGGCCCGTCGTGCCGAGCTGGATGCGGCGATTCTCGACCTGGAGCAGGCCATGGCCGCCGCCCGCGCGGCTGATAGCCTGGACCAGCAACAGATCAATCATCTGCAATCGCTGATGGGGCAGGCGCCACAGGGTGAGGCCGTGTTTGCCCAGGTGCCGGTGGAAAAATGGGCCAGTGCCTGGGAGTCCATTGGCAAGGCGGTGGCGCAACGGCAAGCGGCGATCAATCAGCGTGTGGTGACCCGTGAAGAACAGCAAGGCAAGCTGGAAACACTGCGACAAGAGCGCCAGCAGCTGGGGCAGGTACAGACTCGCAGCCGCCAACTGGTGCTCACTGTTGGTGCTGACGCGCCGTCCACCGCG
>NZ_LWEZ01000282.1:0-689 GCF_001634945.1 Alcanivorax sp. HI0044 | reverse complement strand
TTTGGCTGGCCTTCTGTGGAGGTTTTACAGAAGCTCATCTAAAGAGGCGCTGGTTATTGTTGTGAATGTGCTTCTTGGTTTTTATGCTTTAAAAATATTTTTACTGGGGGCGTCTGGGGATACCTATATAAAAACTAATGACGCTTTTATTGAAAGTCAGATTGTGTCGGCTTATGAGGCTTCCTCAGGAAGTTTCGTTGATGGTTTCTCAATAGATAGCGGCGATGTTATTGAAAGAGGCTTGGTCCCAAGTGCTACAGAGTCTTGGTTTGATGACCCTCAGTCTGTTGGTGATAAGGTGCTATTGGTTGTTAGTGAATCTTGGGGGGTGACAGATGAAAGAGTGCAGAATGCTGTTCTGTCTCCATTGCTCAATAGTTCTGTTGTTTCTGACCTTTCGCTAGAGGAATTAAATGTCTCAGGTGTTACTGTTCAGGGGGAGGTGCGTGAACTTTGTAGGCTTCGTGCTCGCCACTTCAACTTGAAAGATGTGACAGACGAATTTAATGGTTGTTTACCTGCTATGTATGAGCGGCTTGGTTATCACACCATGGCTATACATGGTGCAGCTGGTGCGATGTATGGACGTCGAAAATGGTATCCGAAATTAGGTTTTGATAAAACAGTTTTCTTTGAAAGTAAGCAGTGGAAAAAGAGATGTTACTCATTCCCAGGTGCTTGTGATGAAG
>NZ_LWEZ01000281.1:0-979 GCF_001634945.1 Alcanivorax sp. HI0044 | reverse complement strand
AACGCTGTTTTTCTTTGATCGCTGGGAAAATATCAAACCGTACCTTCGAGAAACGGAGGTCCGCTCAGATGTTCACATGATGACGTTTGTTTCTGGAGTTAGCACGCAGGGGTTTAGGGTCATTGAGTTATCGCAGAATGACTCATCGGCAAGAACAACTGTACTCGACCTTCACGAAACCACCCAACAGCGGCTCATTCATGCGAGCCATCTTCTTATTCCCTTATGGCGAAGCTCAAAGGCGAGGTTGGTTGAACTACGATATCTGACGAGTTCCAAAGAGCATAAAATGACCTTCTGCACTACGGGCGAAGCATGTCAACGCCTTGATGCTGAAGAAATCTCCATTGAAGAGTATCTTGATCATGTGACTTTCAAGAAGGTGGACGATGGGAGTCCAGAATCAACAAGCACCTAACCAGGCCAGGCACGGCGACGGCTTTTCCGTTGCGGCTTCGCCTCCACTACAAAGCCGCGCGTGCTGGCGGCGTTAATGGATTCGGGGGTGATCACCTTTGAAACTTGAAGGTCCGTATGCATACCAGGTCTCAGTGGATGGAGACGATAGCTATTCTGTTCTGAGTGCAGAGGGAAGGCGTACCTTTTTGGCGCCAGTTACTACTCGAGGTCCCAAGCTTTATGTGTTTTCCCACAGCAGCTCACTTATCTATATTGGGCAGACCGTTCAGGGAATGAGCGCACGCATGCGGCTTGGTTTTAAAGCAGACGGCACAGGAGGATATTGGGGGTATCGCTGGAGGAAGGAACTGGCTGAGGCCTCTCTTCATATCTGGGTTCTAAACGAATGTCCTGAAGAGGAAGAATTCTATGCTTTGGAGTGCATAGAGTCTGAAGTTGTTTACTTGTATCGGTCGGAATTCAACCAGTGGCCCAAATTTCAAACAGAGATTCACTTTCACGAATCAGAAGGGAATCACAGGGCCCTGGCGAGGGAAATTTTTAACGGCTTCAACAAAGA
>NZ_LWEZ01000280.1:0-11045 GCF_001634945.1 Alcanivorax sp. HI0044 | reverse complement strand
GGTGCCACAGCATGGGGGGCAAAGCCAGGTTATTCAGGCCTCCCCGGGTCAGCAGGAACACCCACAGCGGCACCAGCACGGCGGCAATTAAGGCTGCGGAAAGAAAAAACAGACGAAACGGAAACGCAAACAGCGGCGCCTGCAATCCACGCGGGGGCTGCCGGGCTTGCGCGCCGGGGGTATCGGATGTGGAATCTGGCGTTGCCATCGGGCTCTCCCTGCCGGAACAGACACCCTCGAATATACCCGGTTGCCGGCGAGCTTGATGGTAATAACGCGGTAAAAACTGACCGGGATCACGGCCCGGCCAGTCAGGCGAGGATCAGGACAGCAATCCCGGGCGCTTCATCAACCGCGACAGTTTTTCCAGCCCCCGCTGGCGCAGATGAACGCTGTCCCGCTTGGAAGGGTGGAAGTCGCGCTTGTAATAGGCCAGGTAGGATTTGCCCAGCTTGCGCAGCCAACCGGGGTTGCCCACCAGCCAGTTGAGCCCCTGGCGCACGGATTTCCAGTCGGTGGGATCATCCATCTCGGCGCGCAACTGGTTGTAATGCAGAATGGTAAAACCGATGAACTCCACCGTGGTAAAGGCCATTTCCGACGTTCGCACCCAGTAGCTGTCCACCTGATCGCGGTACACATCAAAGGCCACGGACTTGTGTTCGCTCTCTTCCACTGCATGCCACAACCATAGCGGCACCATGCGCTCGTCCATACCTTCGATAAATTCCGGATGTTCCAGAATCATTTCCGCCAGCATGGCGGTGAAATGCTCCAGCGCGCAGGTCTTGGCCAGCTGCCGCTCCGGCGACAACCACTTGGCCATGAATTTCAGGCCATCCTTCACATAGGCGTCCACCTTGCCGGTGGGCACCCCCTTGGATTCCATAAACGCATTGAAGGCATCGTGTTCGTTGCCGTGATGCGCTTCCTGGCCGATAAACCCTTTCACCTGCTCGCGCAGCAAGGGATCGGTGAGGTTTTTCTGAAAATGGCGCACGGAACGAACAAAGAAGCGTTCACCTTCAGGAAAGGTGCAGGACAACGCCGTCAACAGCATGGTCTTGAACTGGTCATTGTCGAACCAGTAACGGGGCATGGACGGATCAAATTCAAAATCCATCTTGCGGGGCTGAATGTCACTTTTATTGATTTTTTTCTGCGGCTGACGCTTGGCCGCTTGATCGCGTTGCCCGGTGGTTATAGCAGTGGCTGCATTGGCATTCATGGCGGTGTCCTCATTGCTCATGGGCACAGTATTTGCCAACCGAAACTGGCACGAAAGTGCAGGTTGTGCCATTTTGCCAGCACGCACCGCCCAGGCACGGCGTAATAGGACACAGCCTGTGCCCGGGCGCCGGTTTACTGTGCCGTCACGACACTCCCGCCATAGCGCCTATCAACCCGGGCCAGTTTGCCGCCGGTATAGCCGCGCATGAATATCGCCGCCGCTTTTTTCTTTTGACAACACCCAGTGCGCCGGGACTGCAGGCACTTCACCCTGGCGGCGGCTTTCCACATAGATAATCGCCCCGTCCGCCAGCAGCCCGTGGGCTTCCAGCGCCTCACAGGCCGGCGTCACCAAACCCAGATCGTAGGGCGGATCAATGAAGACCAGATCAAACGGTTCCCGTTGCGCAGGTAACCAACTCAACGCATCGGCGCAATGCACGGTGATGCGTCCCTCAAACAATGGGGCTAACTGCCGGCTCAAATCCGCGCAGCGTTCGCGCTGCTTTTCGACCAACACCGCATCCCGGGCTCCCCGGCTCAGCGCTTCCGCCCCCAGCGCGCCGGAGCCGGCAAACAGGTCCAGCACCCGAAGCCCCGGCAGCTCGAACTGCAGCCAGTTGAACAGGGTTTCGCGCATACGATCCGACGACGGACGCAAATCACCGCCGTAGTCCACAAAGTGCAGCCGATGACCACGCCGTTCGCCACCGATAATCCGTACCTGACCTTTCTGCGCCGGGCCAGTACTGGCGCCGGGGCGTTTACCTGAACGCTTACGGGGCACGATCAGCGGGCTCCTCGGCGGCGGTATTTTCTGCCTCTCTATCGGCCGCACGAATCTGCGGTGCCTTGGGACCGATGCTGACGATGGCCAGATTGTCCGGGGTCAGATTGCGCTGGAACGCGGCACGAATGTCTTCCGCTGTGACCGTGCGCACCTGCTGGTTAAACCGCTGCAGATAATCCAGCGGCAGGTCGTAAAAGCCAATAGCGCCAAGCTGGCCGATGATGTCGCTGTTGTCCGCCGTGCCCAGAGCAAAGCTGCCAAGAATGCTGGTGCGGGTTTCTTCCAGCTGTTCTGCGGTGGGGCCGTCCTGCACAAACTGGTCGATCAGATCCAAGGTCAGGGTCAGGGCGTCGTCGGCATTGTCGTTGGCCGTCTGCAAACGCACCTGAAACGGACCACCGGCGGCCATGGGACCAAAATGGCTGCTGATACCGTAAACGTAACCACGCTTCTGCCGCACTTCGTCGGTGAGAATGGAGGCAAAGCCGCCACCGCCGAGCACCTGGTTGCCCACATACAAGGCCACATGGTCCGGGTTACCCCGCCAGGTGGCCTGATTGCCGAGCAGGATATGGGTCTGGACGGAGGGAAAGGTAATGTGCCGGCGTTGACGCTCGGCGAGCGGCGCGGCCCGCTCCAGCGGCGGCGCCGCCTGCCCTTGCGGCAGGGCTGCGCTGATGTCCCCGGCAATTTTCTCCGCCTGCGCGCGGTCCAGATCACCCACCATGGCAATCACGGTGTTACCCGCCGCGTAGTAGGTGCGGTAGAAAGCCTGCAGCTGGTCACGGGCAATGGCCGGCAGACTTTCCAGGGTGCCATCGCTGGGCTGCCCATAGGGATGGCCAGCAAACACCGTGGCCTGGAAGGCCTTGTTCACCTGCGGGCCGGGCACCTGGGTTTCCATGCGCAGCCCCTGCATCATCTGGGTACGAATCCGCGCCAGCGTATCCTGCTCAAACGTGGGGCTGCCGATCACCTGATTGAACAGCGCCAGTACCGGTTCACGGTACTGCGCCTCGGACAGGGTGCGCAGGCTGATCACCCCCATGTCCCGGTAGCTGGAGGACGAAAAGCTGGCGCCCTGATCTTCGAAACCACGGGCAATATCGTCCACGCTCATGCCATCAGCGCCTTCGCCCAGCAAGGCGCTGGTGAGTGAGGCCAGGCCCGGGTGCGCACCATCACGGGCGGAGCCGGCATCACTGACCAGACGAATATCCAGCATGGGCAGCGCATCGCTGGCCACAAACAGGACTTTCGCCCCTTCCCCGGTTTGCCAGGACTGGATATCCAGCGCCGGCGCTTGCGGGTCGGTTTCTGCCACCTGCGCTTCGGTAGTGGGGAAAGCGCCGGAAAAAGTCCCGGCACAGGCACTCAATAGCGCGCCCAGCACGAGCAGGCAGGCCAGTCGGAAAGCGTTCATCTTCATGGTTGCGGCTCCGCTTGCGGTTGATCAGAGGTGGGCGCTTTCGGTTTCACCGTGCCCACGGTCAGGCGTTCCGGCACCAGCCATTGCTGTGCCACGCGCTGCACGTCTTCGGCGGTGACCGCTTCCAGGTTCTCGGCAAAGCGGGCAGACAAATCGATATCCAGGCCCAGGGTGCTGAGCATCCCCAGCTCCATGGCCTGTCCCATCACCGAATCCTTCTCGTACACCTGGCCCGCCAGCACCCCGGCCCGCACCCGCGCCATTTCCGCGTCGGTGGGCAGCGTGGTTTGCAGCCGTTCGATCTGCGCCAGCAACGCTTTTTCCACTTGCTCCAGAGTCACCTCCGGGTTGGGGGCGGCGGTGAGCGTGAAGGTGCCATCGCCTCGCTGAATCCCGCTGTAACTGGCACCGGCGCCGGCCACCAGCCGTTGGCCGCGCACCAGATCCGTTTCGATGCGCGCACTCATGCCGCCATCGAGCACGCCAGCCAGCATGGTCAGGGCGTAGAAATCGGTTTTGTCTTCCAGCGTGACCAGCGACGGCACGTTGTACATCATGTACAGGGAAGGCACTTTTACCGGCAGATTCAGCGCCAGACGGCGCTCACCGGCCGGCGGATTCACCGTCTGTTTGGGCCGTGGCGGGGTCTGCCCGGCGGGCAGATCGGCAAAGAATTTTTCCACCAGCGGCTGTACCTGCTCGCGGGTCACATCCCCGGCGATCACCAGGGTAGCATTGCCCGGCACATAGAACCGCTGGTACCAGCTGCGCGCCTGCTCCGGCTGCAGCTGGGCCAGCAGCGAGCGCCAGCCAATAATCGGGTGGGCATAGCCAGTGCCCGGACGGGCCACGGCCTGGAATTTTTCCCAGGCCAGCGCATTGGGGTTATCGTCCGTGCGCATGCGTCGCTCTTCCATCACCACGTCCAGCTCGCGGGCAAATTCCTCGTCATCGATTTCCAGGTGCCCCAGACGTTCCGCTTCCAGCTCCAGCGCCAACGGCAGGCGCGACACTTCGTATTGCTGGAAGTAAGCGGTGTAGTCATAACTGGTAAAGGCGTTATCGCTGCCCCCGTAGCGGGATACCAGCCTGGAAAAATCGCCGGGGCCCAACTTCTCGGTGCCCTTGAACATCATGTGTTCCAGCACGTGGGCCAGCCCGGTCTCAAATGGGGCTTCATCAATGCTGCCCGCCTTGAACCACACCATCACGGTGACCACCGGTGCACGGTGATCTTCGCGTACCAGCACTTTCAGGCCGTTATCCAGCGTAAAGGCATGGGTCGGCAGCGCCGCCTGGGCGGTCAGCGACCACAGGCCCAACGCCAGTACCGTTATCAGTCTTTTCATGAAATACCTCTATTGGGGGCACACCTGTGTTGAGAACCACAAACCCGAAGCTGCTCCCCTCTCCCCATAATGGTAGGATAGCGGCGCGTTCGCCCCCGCGAACGGCAACTCTGCAAGCAGGTCCTTTTTTTCTCCGGCATAGCATACCGGGTTATCGCCCTGCTCTTGCAGCCTCATTGCAAAAGAAGGGTCACCCTTCTTGATTGGATACGACTGATCATGAGCGACGAAGTTTCCCGCGACGACGACAACCGCCCACAAGCGGACGGAAAACCGGAAGAAAAGAAGACCGGTTTCTGGAAGCGCATGTTCACCGGTGTGGAGGCCGACGAGGCACCCACCCCGCCGTCCGAGCCCGCTGCAGAAAACGCACCGGCACCCGCTGAGCCTGCCCACCAGCCACCACCAGCGCCGGAGCCCATGCCTTCTGCGCCAGCCGCCCCCGAGGGAAGCCCTCAGGATGAAGGCGGCGACGGCGGTTTCTGGACCCGCATGAAGCAGGGCATGAGCAAGACCCGCAAGGGGCTGGGCAAGGGCCTGGCCGACCTGCTGGTGGGCGCCAAGGAGATCGACGACGAGATCTTCGAGGAAATCGAAACCCAGCTGCTGGTAGCCGATGTAGGCGTAGAAGCCACCGACGTGATCGTGCAGGCCCTCACCGACCAGGTGACCCGCGAAGAGCTGGTGGACGCCGATGCCCTGTACGAATCCCTGCAAAACGAACTGCGCAAGCTGCTGGTTCCCGTGGACCAGCCCATGCAGATCGACGGCAGCAAAAAGCCCTACGTAATCCTGATGGTGGGAGTGAACGGGGTCGGCAAGACCACCACCATCGGCAAGCTGGCCTGTCGCTTCAAGGGCGAAGGCAAGAGCGTGATGCTGGCCGCCGGCGACACCTTCCGGGCGGCCGCCGTGGAGCAGCTGCAGGTATGGGGCGAGCGTAACGACATTCCCGTGGTAGCCCAGCACACCGGCGCCGATTCCGCCTCGGTGGTCTATGACGCGGTGCAGGCAGCTCAGTCTCGCGGCGCCGATATTCTGATCGCCGACACCGCCGGGCGCTTGCATACCCGCGGCAACCTGATGGACGAGCTCACCAAGGTGACCCGGGTGATGAAGAAACTGATTCCGGATGCCCCCCATGAGGTATTGCTGGTACTCGATGCGGGCACCGGACAAAATGCCATCAACCAGGCAGAACAGTTCCGCGATGCCGCTGGCGTGACCGGGTTGGCACTCACCAAGCTCGACGGCACCGCCAAAGGCGGTATCCTGTTTGCCTTGGCCAAACGTACTGGCCTGCCGATTCGTTTTATCGGCGTCGGGGAACGACTGGAAGACCTGCGTCCCTTCCATGCGGAAGAGTTTGTGCAGGCACTGTTTGAAGATGTGACGGGGTGACAAGTTCAAAGTTAAAAGTTGAAACGCGGCACAGGCCGAAGCGGCTTGAGTGCCCGTGCCCGCGCTTTTCCCTTTGAACTTTAAACTTTTTACTTTGAACTGTCCGAAGGACGCCCATGATTCAGTTTGACCGGGTCAGCAAACGCTACCCGAACGGGAAAGACGCGCTCAGCAAAGTGGGATTCACACTCCCCGCCGGGCAGTTGACGTTTCTCACCGGTCACTCCGGGGCGGGCAAGTCCACCCTGCTGAAGCTGATCATGATGATCGAACGCCCGACACAGGGGCAGGTGCTGATTGATAACCAGAACCTGAACGGCTTCAGTAATCGCCACATCCCCCTGCTGCGCCGCAAGATCGGCATGGTCCACCAGAACCACCAGCTACTGTTCGACCGCAGCGTCTTCGATAACGTGGCCCTGCCTTTGATCATCGCCGGCTATGCCCGTGCCGACATCGGCAAACGGGTGCGCGCCGCCCTCGACAAGGTGGGCCTGCTGGACAAGGAAAAGCTCAACCCGATCATGCTCTCCGGCGGCGAACAGCAGCGCGTGGGTATCGCCCGGGCGGTGGTCAACAAACCCCCGCTGCTGCTGGCCGATGAGCCCACCGGCAACCTGGACCCGGCCCTGTCCGAAGAGATCATGGACCTGTTCAAGGATTTCGCCCGGGTCGGCGTGGCGGTATTGATCGCCACCCACGACCTGAGCCTGATCGCCCGCTATAACCACCGCCTGCTGACCTTGCGCGAAGGCCGCCTGATCCATGACGGCGACGAATCGGGAGAGGCCCATGGCGCCTAACAACACCAACAAGGGCAAAGGCAACCGGGGCACCCGCAGCGCCACCCCGATCAAGCCCGGCCGCCAGAAAGCAGAACGGCCGCGCCGTGTGGCCGGCGCCCACAGCGCCCAGACGTCATTGAAAGACCGCTTTATCAGCTGGCGCCAGCACCACCTCGACTCCCTGCGCGATGCCCTGCAACGCCTCAATGCCGCCCGTGCCAGCAGCGCCATGACCATTCTGGTCATCGCCATCGCCCTGGCCCTGCCCGCCGGGCTGGCCGTGCTGCTGGACAATGCCCGCGCCATCACCCGCGGCTGGGACGGCAACGCCCACCTGTCCGTGTTCCTGGATATGGATATCAGTGAGGCCCGCCAGCGGGCGCTGGCAGAAGAATGGCAAGGCACCGAAAACATCACCCGCACCGAAGTGATTACCCGTGCCCAGGCGCTGGCGGAGTTCAAGGCCCTGTCCGGTTTCGGTGATGTACTCGAAGCCCTGCCGGACAACCCGCTCCCCCCGCTGATTGTGGTTTTCCCGGACAGCACCGACCCGGTGACCCTGCGCGCCCTGGAAAATCGCCTGGGCGAGGCCGATGACGTGGACCTGGTACAGCTCGATGTGGAATGGGTACGCCGCCTGCACGCCCTGATTGAACTGGGCGAAAGGTTGATCTCCGCCCTCACCCTGGCGCTGGCCGCCGCCGTGGTGCTGGTCATGGTAAATACCATCCGCCTGGCCATTGAGAGCCGACGGGAAGAAATCGTGGTAGTGAAAATCGTCGGCGGCACCGATGGTTTTGTGCGGCGCCCCTTCCTGTATACCGGCTTCTGCTTCGGTTTCGCCGGCGGCCTTACCGCTGTGATCCTGGTGCAGGTTGCCCTGTGGTGGCTGGGGGGCCCCATTAATGAGCTGCTTTCGTTATATAGCAGTGAGCAATCACTCACCTCCATGGCCGCATCCAGTCTGGTCATCCTGCCCCTGTTCAGCGGCGTACTGGGCCTGCTGGGCGCCTGGCTGGCCGTGGGCCGCCACCTGGGCGATATCGAACCCAACTTCTAAGCTGCCAGGCTCAAGACGCGCTGGGCGGATGACCCTGACAGGGGGAATCCGGCAAACCAGCCGGAACGCCCGGGGAACCTCACTACCCCAACGCCCTCTAACACTGTGTTCATCCCTGCTTAACACGGGCGATGCATGCTCTTAAGCAGCGATCAACTGAGTCGATCAAACGGAACTTTTTCACCTATTAGCACTCTATAGAAGCGAGTGCTAATATCAGGACTCAAACGGATTGGGATGCTCGTCAACGAGCGACGCCAACGAGGAGAACACGCGCATGACACACCTTTCAGAACGCGCACAGGCGCTCACATTAGCGGTACCGGGTAACGACCTGGATGCCTACATGCGAGCCGTTAACGCCGTGCCGGTACTCAGCGCAGACGAAGAGCAACGCCTTGGCGAACGCCTGTATTACGATCAGGACCTGGATGCGGCACGCAGCCTGGTGCTGTCACACCTGCGCTTTGTGGCTCATATCGCCCGTAGCTACACCGGTTACGGCCTGCCACTGGGTGACCTGGTGCAAGAAGGCAACGTGGGCCTGATGAAGGCAGTGAAACGCTTTGACCCCACCAAGGGCGTACGCCTGGTGAGCTTTGCCGTGCACTGGATCAAAGCAGAAATCCACGAATACGTGATCAAGAACTGGCGCATCGTGAAAGTGGCCACCACCAAGGCCCAGCGCAAACTGTTCTTTAATCTGCGCGGCCAGAAGAAACGCCTGGGCCGCCTGACGATGGAAGAAGCCCAGCGGGTCGCCGACGATCTGGGCGTCACTGCTGCACAGGTCAAGGAAATGGAAGGCCGCCTGGGCGCCTACGACGCCAGCTTCGACGGCCCCACCAACGATGACGACGACAGCACCGTCGTGTCGCCGGCAGCCTACCTGCACAGCGACAACAGCGACCCGGCAGACCTGATCGCCGAACAAGACCAGCAAGACCGCGAAACCCGTCAACTGGGTTCCGCCCTGATGGCACTGGACGACCGCAGCCGCGACATTCTGGAACGCCGCTGGTTGGCCGACCAGAAAGCCACCCTGCAGGAGCTGGCCGATGAATACAGCGTGTCTGCCGAGCGCATCCGCCAGCTGGAAAACAACGCCATCAAGAAGCTGCGAAACGCCATGGCGTAAAGAGACGCAACAGGCAACACGCCAAAGCCCCTTTTCGGGGGGCTTTTTTGTGCCGTTTTACGGCAACGACACGCATCATGCGGTCGTACCTTATTCCCGCTGCAGGAACCGAGCTTGCGAAGGTAACAGCCACTGGCTGGCCGTAAGGGTGAGCGAAGCGAATAACGCCACTTGAGGCGCGAATAGCGGCCCCTCGCAACCCCTTCTCGTTACTCGAAACGACATCCCTCGCCAAGGCTCGGGTTCGCGCCCCAAGCGGCGCTCCTACCCTCGCAACGAATGTACCCCGCGACACGGATATTCCGGTACACTATGCAACCCGAGGCGGCACTCGTTTTGACCGCCACTGCGGAGTCCTGAATGAAAACCCTGCTTATCCTCGGCGCCCTCAACAGCGCCCTTGCCGTCATGCTCGGCGCCTTCGGTGCCCATGGCCTGAAAGCCCGCGTGGATGAATCCCTGCTCGCCACCTGGGCCACCGCCAGCGAATACCATTTCTTCCATGCGCTGGCACTATTACTGGTGGGCTTACTGGCGAAAACGTTCGGCGCCTCCAGCATGGTCACTGCCGGCTGGGTGTTGTTTGCCGGAATGCTGGTATTCAGTGGTAGCCTGTACGTACTGGTGTTGAGCGGGCAGAAATGGCTTGGCGCCATCACCCCGCTCGGTGGCACCGCGCTAATCATCGGCTGGCTGATGCTGGCCTGGTCCCTTTTCAAACACGCTTGATAAAGATCATGAAGCTCACCGTTAATGGCGATACGCTTTCCCTGGACGGCAATACCATTGCCGATCTGGTAACCCAGCTGGAGCTGGCCGGCCGTCGACTGGCCGTGGAAGTGAACCGGGAAATCGTCCCGAAAAGCCAGCATGCCGATTTTTCCCTGAACGAGGGTGACGTGGTGGAAATCGTCCATGCCATCGGCGGCGGCTGACACTCACACCTGAATTGCCCTGACAGCCAATTACTTACCGAATTATCGAGGCCAGAATGTCCGATCTGCTTACCATTGCCGGAAACACCTACTCCTCCCGCCTGCTGATCGGTACCGGCAAATACAAGGATTTTGACGAGACCCGTGACGCCATCGAAACCAGCGGCGCCGAAATCGTCACCGTCGCCATCCGCCGTACCAATATCGGCCAGAATGCAGACGAGCCCAACCTGCTCGACTACATCACTCCGGACAAATACACCATCCTGCCCAACACCGCCGGCTGCTTTACCGCCGAAGATGCGGTGCGTTGCTGCAAGCTGGCGCGGGAACTGCTGGATGGCCACGACCTGGTGAAACTGGAAGTGCTCGGCGACCAGAAAACCCTGTACCCGAACATAACCCACACCCTGCATGCCGCCCGCGAACTGATCGACGACGGCTTCAAGGTGATGGTTTACACCAACGACGACCCCATCGTGGCAAAAGAACTGGAAGACATGGGTTGCGTGGCAGTGATGCCGCTGGGCTCGCTGATCGGCTCCGGGCTGGGCATTCTCAACCCGCACAACATCAAGCTGATCATGGAAGAAGCGAAGGTCCCCATCATCGTGGACGCCGGCGTAGGCACCGCCTCGGATGCGGCGCTGGCCATGGAAATGGGCTGTGACGGCGTGCTTCTCAATTCAGCCGTGGCCCACGCCCAAAAACCGGTACTGATGGCCTCCGCCATGAAGAAAGCCATCGAAGCCGGTCGCGAAGCCTTTCTGGCCGGGCGCATGCCGCGCAAGGCCTACGCCTCGGCCTCTTCACCGCTGGATGGTCTGAGTCGCTAGTACAAGCCCGCTGCCGGCAGGCAAAAAAACGGCGCCACTCTGGGGGAGAGTTGGCGCCAAGGGGAAGTGTTGACCGTTGATGCTCGTGCACT
>NZ_LWEZ01000279.1:0-914 GCF_001634945.1 Alcanivorax sp. HI0044 | reverse complement strand
GCGAAGCCCAGACGCGCCTGGACCAGGAGCACCGTCGCCGGGTGCCGCTGGTGATCAAGATTGCCCCGGATAACAGCGAAGAAGAGCTGCAGGGGATGGCAGAAGCCTTTGTGCAGCACGGAATCGACGGTGTGTGCGTGGGCAATACCACCTTGTCCCGCGAGGGCGTGCAGGGCCTGAAGCATGGAGAGGAGCAGGGTGGGCTCAGTGGTGCGCCGTTAACCCCCATTGCCAACCGGGCGCTGGCTGCCATGCGCCATGCGCTTAATGGTCGTATCCCGATTATCGGCGTGGGGGGCATCAATAGTGCTGATGATGCGCTGGAAAAACAGCGCCAGGGTGCGGACCTGGTACAGATTTACAGTGGCTTGATCTACCAGGGGCCGGGTCTGATCGGTGATATTGCCCGTGCCTGGCCGAAAGGCATTTGAGCTAAAGGCGCAACGGGTTTTCAGCCGCCTGCTAGCGCTTTATACGAAGCCGCTGTAGGCGTTCCCTTCCAGGGGACGAACCTCGTGCAGCGAGGGCGTTCTCAGTGGTCAAAAGGTTTTCATCCTGGTTGCGTATTGAGATGGACATTAAAGACGGATATTAAAAAGGGCCCGGGTGGGGCCCTGTGGGTCGGCGCGTGAACGCGTCGGCGTTGTGAAACTGGAAGATATTAACCGATATTTTTCAGATTCTGGATGCTGGCGACGCCGAGCATTCCGTGAGCAAAGTCAGTGCGACCTTCGCGCCATCCCCCCATCCAGTTGGTGCGTGCCTGGAGCGTGCCAAACGGGCAGTCTTCGCGGGATTTTCCATCCAGGCCGGCGTTGTATCCCCGGTTGTAAGCGCGGTCGTCTTTACTACGTTTTTGTCGCTTCATAAACGCTTTCCCTTTCACAGATAGCGGTACCGAAAAATGGCCCCTC
>NZ_LWEZ01000278.1:0-714 GCF_001634945.1 Alcanivorax sp. HI0044 | reverse complement strand
CGTGCTCGGAACTGATTTCGCCGTCGAATTGCAGGCCCGCCAGGGTCTTGGGCGCCTGGTAGAGATCCAGTTGTGCTTTACGGTCTGGCAGTGCGCGGGCCTGGTTCTCCGAACCGGTGGCTTTAAGGGTGGCCTTGTCCAGTTTTTGCACGTGAAGCGGTGAATCCGGGGTTTCCTCCACAGGCTTGTCGGCGCAGCCAGAGAGTAGGCTCACCAGTGTGAAGACTGGCAAGAGATAGCAAACTTTTACATTCATGGATCGCAGCATAGGGCAAGGTAAATATCTTGTTAGAAGGGATATGCCGTTGTGTGCAGAGATGTGGCAAAGCATAAGTAGTGGCAAACTACCAGCATAACCGTTTTCAGGGCAGGCGGATGGAAAAGCCATCACATAATATGTCGCCAGACAGGCCACGGTCATCAGCACCGGGGTTGCCGGTTGTCGGCCTGAGAACCAGTGCGGCCATGTTGTTGCTGTTTGCGCTGATCACCGTGCCATTCGCCATCGCCTCGGTCCTTCTGATTCAACATCGCCTGGGCATGCTGGATACCTACGATACCATGCGTGAGGACGTGCGCCTGTTCGATGCGGGGCTGGCCGCGTTCCCGCCGCTTAACGACATGCGCGACCTGGCGCCGGTCGCTATTCACACCCAGGAACCGGAAATCGTGTCCCGCTTTGAACTCAGCCGCTCCCGTGCCGGCAGCCGTTTG
>NZ_LWEZ01000277.1:0-745 GCF_001634945.1 Alcanivorax sp. HI0044 | reverse complement strand
TTACCCAGATTCGTCTGGGTACTGCGCGTCTGACCCACTGCATGCGCTGGCTGGGTCTGGCCAAGCGTTGCATGGAAGAAGCGGCGGGTTATGTGGAAAACCGCATGAGCTTTGGAACAACCCTGGCCGAACACGAAGGTGTGCAGTGGATGCTGGGTGATGTGGCCAAGGAAATCGAAGTGGGCCGTCTGCTGACCATGCAGGCTGCCTGGATGCTGGACCAGGGTGACTTTGCCAAGAAAGAAATTTCCATGGCAAAAATCCACGTGGCCGATACCTTGCACAAGGCGGCGGATACCGCCATCCAGCTGTGCGGTGCCCGCGGTTACTCCAAGGACACCCTGCTGGAGTGGATCTACCGCTACGCCCGTCAGGCGCGTCTGGTGGATGGCGCCAGCGAAGTGCACAAGATGGTGTTGTCCCGCTTTTATCTGAAAGAGAAGCGTGATTTCTTCAAGTGGGGCGTGTAGGTCTGCTTCGCAGAGGTAACACGTGAGACGCAACACGCTTCACGCAACAGGAATCACGCAAAAAAGCCCCGCACACGCGGGGCGTTTGCGTTTAGCGCACGCACAAGGGTAGCGATTGCGCATCGGGCGCGATAAACCGTCAGCCCTGCTGCACATTCTGTCTGTAACTCAGCGCTTCGCGAAGGTGGTCCCGCTCCACCTCCGGACTGTTATCCAGATCGGCAATGGTGCGGGCGACCCGTGCGCTACGGTGCAGGGAGCGGGCGGATAACCCC
>NZ_LWEZ01000276.1:0-1127 GCF_001634945.1 Alcanivorax sp. HI0044 | reverse complement strand
GAATTCTTCGGTGGTCGGTGTATGGATAAACCGGAGGCCGTTCGGTCTCCGCCACATTGAGGACATATCACCATGATCGTTCATTCTCAGGAATACGATGTCGTTGGTATTGGGTTTGGCCCGGCGAACCTGGCCATTGCCATTGCACTGGACGAGCAGAAAGACCTGGATGGTCTGCGTTACTGTTTCCTGGAAAAGCAGCCTCGTTTTGAATGGCACGGCGGCATGTTGCTGGAAGGTACTCGCATGCAGGTGTCATTTCTGAAAGACCTGGCGACCCTGCGCAATCCCGCCAGCCGTTTCACCTTTGTTAATTATCTGCATGACAACAATCGTCTCGATTCCTTTATCAACATGGGCACGTTTTTTCCTACCCGTGTGGAATATAACGATTACATGCGCTGGTCCGCCGATCAGTTTAAAGAGCATGTGCACTATGGTCAGGAAGTGATTGCCATTGAGCCGGTGGAGCAGGGTGGTGAAGTGGAATGGGTGCGCGTGCGTTCGCGTAATGCCGACGGTAGTGAGCAAGAGATTTTTACTCGAAACCTGGTTATCGGCATCGGTGGTTACCCGAAGATTCCGGCGGTGTTCGCCGGGAAGATGGGTGAAAACATGGTTCACTCATCGCGCTATAAACACGAATACGAGCGGTTTGCTCGCCACGAAACGCCACGTATTGCGGTGATCGGAGCAGGCCAGAGTGCCGCTGAAATTTACCTGGATCTGATGGACCAGTACCCGGATGGCAAGATGGATCTGGTCAGCCGCAGCCGGGCCCTGCACCCGGCCGATGACAGTGCTTTTGTGAACGAAATTTTCGATCCAGCGTTCACGGATACTATCTACGCCCGGCCGGAATCCGAGCGGCAGGATTTTCTCAAGCGTTTCAGCCAGACCAATTACGCGGTAGTGGATCTGGCGGAAATTGAACAGATCTACGAGCGTCTTTACCTGCAGAAAGTCACCGGCAAGATGCAGCACCGCTTCCTGTCCAACCGCGATATCGTTGGTGTGCAGAATGATGGCACCCGTGTGCTGTTGACCCTGCGCAACAAGGACACCGGCGTGGAACAGACCGAAGTCTACGATGGGGTGGTGCTGGCCACCGGTTATAACCGTAATGG
>NZ_LWEZ01000275.1:0-867 GCF_001634945.1 Alcanivorax sp. HI0044 | reverse complement strand
TGGCATCTTTGATCTGGCCGAGCAGGTACTGCTGGAAATGCTGGACCAGGATTGCCAGGCCAAGGATGAAGTGTGTGAACAGTTGATGGGCCTGTACGAGCAGGAGCGTGACTGGGTGAACGCCATCAGCATGGGCGAGCGCCTGCTCAAGAACCGTGCGAACCTGGCGCCGGTACTGGCCCAGTTCTGCTGTGAGCAAGCGGAAACCCTGCGTCGGGACGGCGACATTAATCCAGCCCGCCGTATGCTGCGCCGGGCGTTGTCATTCGATAACCAGTGCGTGCGTGCCAGCCTGGCGGAAGGCGATCTGGAAATGGCGGAATCCAACTGGGGCGCCGCGATTGATGCCTTTCAGCGGGTCTGGAACCAGGACAGTGACTTTTTTGATGAAACACTGGATCGTCTGCGGCAGTGTTTTCAGCATCAGGAAAAGGAAGAAGACTTTATCCAGATGCTGGCCGATTACAGTGCAGAGAAACCCAGCACCACGCGTATTCTGTTGCTCTCGGAAACGCTTAAAGAGCGTTATGGCGACAAGGAAGCGGCGGACTTTATCCGTGAATACATGAAGGCCAACCCGTCCGTGCGGGGGCTCAACCGCATCATCGACATGAGCCTGGCCAGCACCGCCGAGGGCGAGGCCCGTGAGCATCTGGACATGCTCAAGCAGGTGTCGGAAAAGCTGCTGAGCGACAAGAGCCTGTACAAGTTCCGCCGCTGTGGCTTTGAAACCCCATTGATGCAATGGCGCTGCCCAAGCTGCAAACGCTGGGGCACCATCAAGCCGGTGGTGAAGGAAGTTTAAAGCAGCTACCAGCTGCCGCTGATTGGCTTAAGAACCAGGGCGCTCCCTGGATCCCGGGGTTT
>NZ_LWEZ01000274.1:0-1104 GCF_001634945.1 Alcanivorax sp. HI0044 | reverse complement strand
TCCAAGCTGTGGAACAGTGATCATGCGCCGGAGGATGTGCAACCGGCACTGGAAACCACCCTGCGCAACCTGCAACTGGAATACCTGGACCTTTACCTGATGCACTGGCCCGTGGACCTGAAGCCCGGCGTGCGCTTCCCAAAATCCGCAGACGACATGGTGTCTCTCAAGGAGCTGCCGGTGGAAACCACCTGGACGGCCATGGAAGCGCTGGTGGACAACAACCTGACCCGGCAGATCGGTGTATCGAATTTCAGCGTAAAAAAGCTTCAGGACCTGATCGGCAAGGCCCGCTACAAACCGGCCATGAACCAGATTGAATTGCACCCCTATCTGCAACAGAAGGAGATGCTGGCGTTCTGCCAACAGCAAGGCATTCACCTCACCGCCTATTCCCCGCTGGGTTCCTTCGATCGCCCCGCCGGCCTGAAAGCCGAGGACGAACCGGTACTGCTGGAAGACCCGGTAATCCGCGAAATCGCTGACCACCACGGCGCCAGCCCGGCGCAAGTGCTGATCAGCTGGGCCCTGCACCGCGACACCGTAGTGATCCCCAAATCGGTGAACCCGGAACGCCTGAAACAAAACCTGGCCGCCGCCGAGCTGTCACTCAGTGACGCAGACATGGACGCCATCGGCGCACTGGACAAGCATCGCCGCTACGTGGACGGCGGTTTCTGGGCACAGCCGGGCAGCGATTACACCCTTACCAATCTTTGGGATGAGTAGGGCCGTACGCCAGGGAAACTCTGAAAAACGCCAGCTCGACGGTGGGAAACGATGCTTGCATCGCGAAAGACTCTGTCACACAACGCCGTTATTCGTGATGCAAGCATCACTTCCCACAGAAAATCAGGGCGACCAGGGGGTTACAAAGGTTCCCTAAACAAAACGCCGACTGTCCTGTAACGACATGGCCGATCCCGGCATCTACTGGTATTCCTTACCCATACCTCGATACCCGTACTGACAAGGATCGGCCATGGATTACCTGCGCACCCCGGATTCCCGCTTTGAACGCCTGCTCGACTACCCCTTCGAACCGAACTACGTGGATGTGGGCGGATTACGCATGCATTACGTGGATGAGGGGCCGACCGACGG
>NZ_LWEZ01000273.1:0-806 GCF_001634945.1 Alcanivorax sp. HI0044 | reverse complement strand
CCGCAAAAACCCTCATGGAAGCCGTTCATTATCGTAACGCCGGCACTGTGGAATTTATTCTCGACCAGGACAGCAACGCCTTTTATTTTCTGGAAGTGAATACTCGCCTGCAGGTTGAGCACGGTGTCACCGAACAGGTATATGGCGTTGACCTGGTGGAATGGATGGTGCAACTGGCCGCCCGGGAACTGCCCGCGCTGGATCAACTCGGCACCAACCTGACCGCCTGTGGCCACGCTATCCAGGCGCGGATTTACGCGGAGGATCCGAACAAGGATTTCCAGCCCAGCGCTGGATTGCTTACCGCCGTGCAGTTCCCTGATGCAGACGGGCAATCGCGCCGCATTGATCACTGGGTGGAAGCCGGACTGACGGTGTCCCCCCTGTTCGATCCCATGCTGGCCAAAGTGATCGTTCACGAAGCCAGCCGCGATGCTGCTCTGGCGGCATTGAACAACACCCTCGCAGAAACCGGCATCGAAGGCATTGAAACCAACCGGGATTACATCCGTGCCATTCTGGCCGACCCGACTTTTTCCCAGGGTAAAATGACCACCCGCTACCTGAACGATTTCCGCTATCAGCCGTTCACCATGGACGTGCTGGCCGGCGGCACACTCACCACCGTGCAGGACTACCCTGGGCGCAGCGGCTACTGGCCCGTNGGCNTGCCGCCTTCCGGGCCGTTCGACAATTTCAGTTTCTGCCTGGGCAACCGCCCGCTCGGCACCGAAGAAAACGCCGCCGGACTCGAATTTACCCTCAATGGTCCCACGCTGAAATTCAACCAGGCCACCCGCATCGCC
>NZ_LWEZ01000272.1:0-1183 GCF_001634945.1 Alcanivorax sp. HI0044 | reverse complement strand
ATTTCCAGACCGGTGGCAGCCCGATATCCAGCGATCCCAGGCTTGCGCAAAGTCCGCCCGATGAGCAACGCACCAATTCTTCGCAGGCGGCGATTTTCATGAAGACGTCTTCGCCCGTCCCACCAAATTCCTCCGGCGCATTGATACCCAGAATGCCCGCATTCGCTGCCGTCTTGTACAACTCCCGGGGGAATTCCCCTGCTTCTTCCCAGTCATCCACCTCCGGGAGGATTTCCCGCTCAACGAATTTGCGGACGGTATCTCGCACCATCTGGTGGGTTTCATTGAAATAGTTCAGGGCGCTCACTGGACCTCCTTGGATTATTGGATTGCGCACAACCTAGCGCTTGCTTGGTCCAACCATAACAGAAAGCCGCCAAGGGAAACCAGACGAAACCGCGGCTTGTGTTTACGGGTAGAAAAGGAGATTTACGCTTTCGATAGCCCCCCAGGAAGGGGCCCTTTATCAGGCGTCAAAGGGCCTGCGACCTCTCAGCGCCTGGGCCAGGGTAGCGCCATCAACGAATTCAAGCTCACCGCCCATGGGCACCCCCTGGGCGATGCGGCTGACACCCACTCCCGCGTCCCGGGCCAGGTCCAGTACATAATGGGCTGTGGCTTCGCCTTCCACAGTCGTGCCAGTAGCCAGAATCAACTCGCTGATCTGCCCTTCATTAAGACGTTGTTCAAGCACATCCAGCCCCAACTCACGGGGGCCCACACCGTCCAGCGGCGAGAGTTCCCCCATCAGCACGAAGTACTGGCCCCGGTATTCGCCGGACTGCTCAAATGCCAGCACATCCCCGGGGGTGGCAACGATGCAGACCAGCGAGGCATCGCGACGCGGATCATCGCAGACAGGGCAAAGTTCTGCTTCAGCATAGTTGCGGCAACGCTGGCAATGCTGCACGCCGTCCATGGCAGCATGGAGCGCATCGCCTAACCGGCGCCCGGATTCGCGCCCGCGATCCAGCAACGCATAGGCCATGCGCTGGGCAGAACGGGGGCCAACCCCGGGCAGGCAAGTAAAGGCGTTGATAAGCTGGTCGACCAGCGGCGCGTGTTTCACAATCTCGGCGTCTCGTCGGTGAGCTTACGGTTTGAAGCCAGGCGGGAAGGGAAAGCCACCCGCCATGTTCTGCATGTTGTCCTGCTGCTGTTTTTCCACCCGGCGTACCGCATC
>NZ_LWEZ01000271.1:0-1087 GCF_001634945.1 Alcanivorax sp. HI0044 | reverse complement strand
CCCCCTGAATGGAAAAACGGCGGTCGTCACCGGCGCCGGTTCCGGTATCGGCCGCGCCACCGCCCTGCGCTTCGCTGCGCAAGGCGCGGACCTGGTCTGTGTGGACATTGATGAAGACAGCGCCGAAGGCACCGCAGCCAAGGCTCGGGAATTGGGTGCCGTTGCCTGGTCTCGCAAAGTCGATGTGGGCTCGGCCCAGGCCATGCAACGCCTGGCCAACTGGGTCGCCAAGGAACTGGGTGGCGCCGACATTGTGATCAACAACGCCGGCATCGGTATGGCTGGCGGAGTGTTGGATACCAGCGTCAAGGAATGGGATCGCCTGCTGAAAGTGAACTTGTGGGGCGTCATTCACGGCTCGCGTCTGTTCGCCCAGCAGATGATCGACGGCCATCGCCACGGCCACATTATTAACGTGGCCTCCGCCGCCGCCTTTGCCCCCAATCGCAAACTGGCCGCCTACTCCACCAGCAAGGCAGCGGTGCACATGCTGAGCGAGTGCCTGCGTGCTGAACTGGCCGAGCACGATATCGGCGTCACCGCCATCTGCCCTGGCTTTGTTGCCACCGGCATTGCCAACGCCACCGTCTATGCCGGCGCCAGCGAAGAAGAACAAGCCGAGAAACGCGCCAAGGCCGATGCGCTCTACAAACGTCGTAATTTTTCACCGGACGATGTGGCCGACGCCATCCTCAAGGCAGTACTCAACAACCCGGCCCTGTCACTGGTGGGGGCGGAAGCCTGGAGCACCCGCTTGCTCAGCCGCTTCGCCCCTTCACTGTCACGCCGCGTTGCACGCATTGACCTGACCCCCTGACGGAGACCGGACACCATGAATGCCACTGTTCGACACCAACTGAAAGCGCGCCGGGTGCAGTTCGATTTTGATCAGACACCACTGCACTGGCTGCGTGATGATCCGTTCTCCACACACACCATCAACGGCATCCACCTGCTGTTGCCGGAAGGCGAGCTGTGGTTCTGTCGGGTATACAATCAGGCCCTGCCGCTGATCCAGGATGAACAGCTTCTGGCCGACGTGCAGGGCTTCATCCGACAGGAAGCGGTGCACTCTCGCGCCCACAGC
>NZ_LWEZ01000270.1:0-1016 GCF_001634945.1 Alcanivorax sp. HI0044 | reverse complement strand
ATCGAGCGTTTGATCGAGCGCAAAGTAATGCTCAACCTGTGGGTGAAGATCAAGGCGGGCTGGTCCGATGATGCCCGCGCTTTGCGCTCCCTCGGCTACGATGAGCCTCGCTGAGACGTCACTGCAAGCCGCCTGGCTAATTCACCGGCGGCCTTTTCGTAATACCAGCCTGACGGTAGACCTGTTTCTTCCTGCACTTGGCCGAGTTGGTGCGGTGGTGCGTGGCGGCCGCAAAGATCCGTTACTGGCACCGTTTACTCCCTTGTGGGTAGCCCTGAAGCCCTCCGGTGAGATGTATTCCCTGCGGGCGTGCGAGCCACGGGGGAATCGACTTATGCTCACCGGCAAGGCTTTGTACTGCGGGTTTTACCTGAACGAGCTATTGACGCGATTATTGCATCGGGACGACCCCAATCCATCGGTTTGGCCGTTATACGAGCAGGCCTTGTCCGATTTGCTGACGCAGACGCCCTTCGATATTACCCTGCGGCAATTCGAGTTGGCGGTGCTGGAGCAAATTGGTTACGGCATTGCCCTGGATCAGGATGTTCACGGGCACGGGCTGGATCCCGAGGCGTTATACCAGTTAAATCCTGAGCAGGGTTTGGCGAAGACAGACACCGGGGCAGGTTATGCTGGCGTGGACTTGCTGGCCATTGCTCAGGGGGATTGGCATCCTGCCGCGCGCAAGGCAGCATTAAGTTTGTGTCGACAGTTGCTGGCTCCGCATCTGGGCAACCGGCCATTGAAAAGCCGGGAGCTGTTTCGGGAGAAATGAAAGCTAGAATCAAAGTATCAGCTACGAGCTACGAGCTACGAGCTAGAAGCTAAAAGCTAAAAGCTCAGGGGCCCCGTCTCTTCCGGCTGGCCCGTAAAATGCGTTTAAGGTGAGTCTTATGTCCAGAGTACTTCTCGGCGTCAACATCGATCATATCGCCACTCTTCGTCAGGCCCGCGGCACCCGTTACCCCGAGCCGGTGCAGGCTGCATTGGTCGCGGAGCAGGCGGGGGCAGAT
>NZ_LWEZ01000269.1:0-16821 GCF_001634945.1 Alcanivorax sp. HI0044 | reverse complement strand
AGCAGCCCAGCATCGAGAAACTGGAAAATGCCCGCAGCGGGTTGCGCGGCATCATGAAATACAAGCAATCCGGCGGAACAGGCGGCTACACCACGCCTTCTACCGGTACGTCTGATGGTGGAGTAGCGGAAGGGGAGCGGCAAGTCACCATCGCCGGTGCCAACGAAGCCATGATCTACCGTCGCCGCCTGAAAGGCATACTCGATGACATGCTGGCCGCCAACCCGGTCTTGCAGAAAATCCGCCAGGGCGAGCCCATTGCCGTGACGGAGCTGGAAACGCTCACCTCCACCATCCTCACCAGCCACCCCGGCGTCAGCCTCGAAGTCCTTAACGACTTCTATGGCCGTACCGCCGACCAACTGGCTGTCACCGTCCGGGAAATCATCGGGTTGGACCCGCAGGCAGTGGAAAACCATTTTAAACAGTTTCTTCACCAGCACCCCAACCTCACTGCCCAGCAGGTGCGTTTCATGAACCTGCTCAAGAACCACATTGCCCAGCATGGTTCCATCGTCGTGGACAAGCTCTACGAGGCACCGTTCGACAGCATCTCCCACGAGGGCATCGACGGCGTCTTCAGCCCTGAAGATGTGGATGACCTCATTGCTGTGCTGAAACCCTTTCTGCGCCAGGATGATGCGCATTGATTGACAAGGAATAAGGACGAAGGATGCTCTGGAACACCGAACATAGCGTGGTAATGGCGGTTGCAGCCGTGGTCTTTATCGGCGTGGGCTATTTGCTGGCCGCGCTGAAAGCAGCAAAACGGGTTGCCGGTCTGGAAGGCCAGCTCGATCAGGGCAAGGCGGACCTGCAAGAAACCCGGGAACAGCTGGCACAGGCCCAACAAGAAGTCTCGACGCTAAAAGTAACCACTCACCAGCAAGAACTGGAAATGAGCAAGCTGACTTCCGAGCTTGCCACAGAGCAGAGCCGTGTTCAGGAACGCCAAACACGCCTTCAAGAACTCCAGACCCAGTCAACATCAGAGCTGCAGCAGGCGCGGGACGAATTGCGAACCATCCGTGATGAAAAACACCATGCAGAGAAAAGCCTGGAAGCGGCCCAGTCCGATATCCGTGCCAGCGAGAAACGCCTGGAGGACGCCAATGCCCGCATTCAGGAGCTGAAAGACCAGGCCGCTGAAAATGCACAAGCCCATAAGACCTTGAATGAACGCTACCTTAGCCTGAATACCGAACACACCGAACTGAAGACCAACCTGGAACGCAAGGAAGAGCACTACAAGGAGCAGTTAGAACAACTGGGCGAGGCCCGGCAGTCCCTCACCAAGGAATTCGAGAACCTGGCCCACAAGATCTTCGAGGAAAAGGGCAAGACCTTCACCGATACCAGCAAGGCCAGCATCGACGTGATGCTCAAGCCTTTCCGTGAGCAGATTGAAGGCTTCCAGAAGCGCGTCAACGAAGTGCATGAATCCTCCGTGCGTGGCCAGACCGAGATGAACGGCAAAATCCGTGAAGTGCTGGAAATCGGCATGAAGATGAGCGCCGAAGCCAACAACCTCACCTCGGCCCTGAAGGGCGACTCCCAGCAGCGCGGTGCCTGGGGCGAAGTGCAGCTCCGCCGCACCCTGGAAATGAGCGGCCTGATCGAAGGTGACCATTACGACGCCCAGAGCGAGTTCAAGGATGCCGAAGGCAAGAGAAAGCGCCCGGATTACCTGATCAAGCTGCCGGATGGAAAGCACATCATCATCGACAGCAAGGTATCCCTGGTGGCCTATGACAAGGCCGTCAGCGCGGAAACCCCGGAAGAGCACCGTCTGGCCATGGATGAACACGTCAAGGCCATCAAACGCCATATCGATGACCTGGAAGGCAAGGATTACACCAACCTTATCGGCATGCGCAGCCCCAGCTTTACCCTCATGTTCATGCCCATCGAGCCCGCCTATATCGAGGCCCTCAAATACGACAAGGGGCTGTTCGAATACGGTTACAAGAAGAACATCGTGCTGGTCTCCCACACCACGCTCATTCCTATCCTGCGTACCGTTTCCAACCTGTGGATGATCGAGCGTAGCAATGCGGAAGCCCGCGAGATCTCCGAAAAGGCGGGTGAAATCTTTAATCAGGTTTGCACCGTGGCAGAACGGCTCAACAAGCTGGGCGGCACCCTGAAAACCGTCAGCAGCCACTACAACAACACCATAACGGCGCTGGCGGGGCAGCAGGGCCTGTATGGGAAAGTGGAGCGCTTCGGCCAGCTTTCCACCAAAGTTAGCAAGTCACTGCCGAGCTTGGAGCCTGTGCATACCGATATTGAATCCGAGCGCCTTGCCTTGATCGTAGAGCCGCTGGAAGAACCAGAAGAGCAAGATGAGGAAACAACCGCTCAGGGCGAATCGATAGACCAGATCAGCGACCAATCACATACAGATGCTGACGAATCAGCAGATGAAACACCGAATCAAGAGATCAACTAAATGCTCACAGGCCAGCTAAAAAACGACATCGACAAACTCTGGGAAAAATTCTGGACCGGGGGCATCACCAACCCCCTCACGGTTATCGAGCAGATCAGCTACCTCATGTTCGCCCGCATGCTCGACATGCAGGAAGAAGTGGCAGAGCGTAAAGCCGCCCGCAGCAAGAAGGAGTTCGACCGCCTGTTCCCGAACACCCCCGAAGGTCAGCTACTGCGCTGGAAGAACTTCAAGAACCTCAGCGGTAAAGAGCTGCATAAACACCTCAAAAATGAGGTCTACCCCTATTTTGCCAGCCTGGGGCAACATGCAGAAGAGGAGGGCCTGGGCAGCGAAGGCAGTGCCACCCAGGCCCTGGGTCACATCGGCGAATACATGAAAGACGCCGATCTGGAGATCAAGAACGAATCCGTACTGGTCTCCGCCGTGGAAATGGTCGATAACCTGCCGCTCACCCAGAGCGACGTGAAAGGTGACATCTACGAATACCTGCTCAGCAAACTCACCACCGCCGGCATCAACGGTCAGTTCCGTACCCCGCGCCACATCATCGATGCCATGGTGGAGCTGATCGACCCGCAACCCACCGATATCATCTGCGACCCGGCCTGCGGTACCGCCGGTTTCCTGGCCCGCACCATGGAATACCTCAACCGGGTGCATTCCAGCGATGCCGGTACCTTCGAAGACGAGGAGGGCAACAAGCACTACACCGGCGACCTGTTGGACCCCTACCGGGAACACATCAATAAACAGATGTTCTGGGGCTTCGACTTCGACACCACCATGCTGCGCGTCTCCAGCATGAACATGATGCTTCACGGCGTAAACGGCGCCAATATTCTGTATCAGGACAGCCTCAACAAGTCCGTAAAGGAAAACTACCCGGAACAGGAAGAAGACTTCTTCGACATCATCCTCGCCAACCCGCCGTTCAAGGGCAGTCTGGATGAAACCAACACCAACCCGGATGTGCTCGGCCTGGTCAAAACCAAAAAGACCGAGCTGTTGTTCGTCGCCCACATCCTTCGCGCCCTAAAACTCGGTGGCCGCGCCGCCGTCATCGTCCCCGATGGCGTGCTGTTCGGCTCCTCCAAGGCCCACCAGCAACTGCGCAAGGAGCTCATCGAAAACAACCAGCTCGAAGGCATCGTCAGCCTCCCCAGTGGTGTGTTCAAACCCTACGCCGGTGTCAGCACCGCCATCCTGCTCTTCACCAAAGGCGGCACCACCGAGCGGGTCTGGTTCTACGATCTACAAGCCGACGGCTACAGCCTGGACGACAAGCGCACCCCGCTGAAAGGCGAAGGCGGCGATGACTTGCCAGATGCCATTGCCAAATGGAAGCAGTACAGGGAACTGGTGGAAGCCAACGCCAGCGACAAGAAAATAGAAAAAGCCTTTGGCGACAAGACCCGGAAAGCCTTCGTCGTCAACGCCGCCGACATCGCCAGCAACAAGTATGACCTCTCCATCAATCGCTACAAGGAAGTGGTGTACGAAGAGGAAGAGTACGAAGACCCGAAAGTGATCCTCAAACGGCTAATGGCGCTGGAAGAAGAAATTATGGGCGATTTGAAGGATTTGGAGGGGATGCTGTGAGTTGGCCGATGAGACAGATTGTCGATGTGGCAGATATTTTGTCAGGAAATGCATGGAAGTCGGCTAACTTTTCTTCAGATCCCAGCGTTGGTTTACCAGTTATCAGGATTCAAAATGTCTCAGATACAAAAACTGACTTTGTGTATTGGGATGGTGAACCTCTTGATAAGTATATAATAAAGAATGGAGACCTCTTACTGAGCCTTTCAGGAAATGTAAAACTTTGTCAGTGGCAATATGGAGAAGCATTATTAAACCAACGTGTTGTTAGGCTTTCTCCAAGAGCAGGGGTAGATACACGTTATTTTTATTGGTCCTTAAGAAGAGTTGTACAAAAAATTGAGGCTTTGGCAAAGCATGCAGTAATTGCAAATGTTTCTGTGTCAGATTTAAAGTCATTTGAAATTCCCCTCCCACCCCTAACTGAACAAAAACGCATCGCCAACATCCTCGACAAAGCCGACGCCATCCGCCACAAACGCCAGCAAGCCATCCAACTCGCCGACGAATTCCTCCGCGCCGTGTTTCTGGATATGTTCGGTGATCCAGTGACTAACCCGAAGGGGTGGGAAGTGGAGACTCTTTCTTCTCTTGTGGTTGGGAAGCTTCAGAACGGCGCTTACTTCCCAAAAGAAAAATATTCTTCAAAAGGTGTTGAAATGGTTCATATGGCGGACGCATTTTACGATGTGGTTCCTCGAGGGCAGCTCAAGAGAGTGAATGCTTCGGCTAAAGAAATCGAAAAGTATGGGTTGGGAGTGGAGGATATAATGATATCGCGCCGCTCGTTGAATTATGAAGGGGCCGCTAAGCCAACCTTGATTCCAGAGTCGAGCGAACCTTTGATATTTGAGTCGTCAATGATTCGGTTAACGCCGAACCCTGAGTTGATAAATAAGAGGTATCTATTTCAGTATTTGTCCGATCCTTCAGTGAAGGATCACCATGTCAGGAAATACGTTACCGGTGCAACCATTAAGGGAATTAGCCAGAAAAATCTTGAGAAAGTAGAGGTTCTTGTTCCTCCGTTAGACATGCAGAGAAAATTTGAGGAGTCGGCCACTTCGATCGAAAGATTCGTCGCCAAACACTCATTCAATAAATCAATGGGCGAAGATTTATTTTTATCTATTAGCCAGAATTTTCTATGTTGAAAAATGCTTTTTACAGAGGCCAGTTTTGAAAATAGGTTGAGCCATAAGATAGAAAGGATGAAGCTGGCATGAGTGATGTGAACAAGGAAATAATGGATTGGGTTAATTCTCAGCCTCATTGGGTTCAGTTGGCGGCGACAAAGATGTATTCCCAGCAGGAGATCAATGAAAAGCTCATCAATGAGCTGTTGGTGCTATTAAAAGAACCAAAAAAGAAAGCAGAGAAAGGGGTGGTCGATTTGAGTGGAATGCTCAAGGGTTCGTCTGCTTTGGCTGGTGATCTTAGAATCGTGTCAATTGGTGAGATAGAAGGGATCGATGCCCTTGCGCCGAGAACACCGCTTCCTTTTTCTCCTGACCTTTCTGTGGTGTATGGAAGCAATGGAACTGGGAAGTCTGGTTATGCCCGCATCATTAAGAAGATGTGTGGGAAACCTAATGCGACGGAACTTCTTCCCAATGTGTTTACGAGTGCGCCTCAAAATCGGCAATGTACAGTTTTTGCCAGGGTGGATGGGGTGGATAAAAAAATTGTCTGGGAGGCAAATGGACACCCTGTGGATGAATTGACTCCTGTGGATGTTTTTGATAGCCAAACAGGTGTTTTTTATATCGATAAGGAGCAAGAGGTTAGTTATGTTCCGAATGAGGTCGCATTATTTGAAAAGCTGGTTATTATTTTTAAAGAGCTGCAGAGAAAATTAAAATCAGAGCAGAATGAAATTACAACCAAGCTCCCTGCTAGGCCGCTTGAATTCGGCAATAGTAAATATATTGCTGCGATGTATGATCGTCTCAAACATGACTCGGATGTATCGACGGTTGAGGCGTTTTTTGAATTTACGGAAGAGGATGCACGGTCGCTTTCTGGTCTTGAAGAGCGGCTTAGGACTTCTCCTTTAGAATTAGCGGGGAAAAAGCAAAAGCGAATTGCTCAGATGCAGCTTATCATCAATCAGCTAGTTGAGGCTGCGGAGCTGGTTTCTAGTAAGTCGCTGAAAGTGCTGGAGAAGCTTGAAGAGGATTCTGAGCTGAAACGAAAGGTAGCCAGGCAGGCAGCAGACGCTATAGTCAATGAAACCAGCTTCGATGGATTTGGAAATGAAACATGGAAAGCCATGTGGCAGGCTGCCCGAAAATACTCAGAGGATAAGGCGTACCCTGGCAGTGAGTACCCTGTTGTAGTTCAAGGGGCCAAGTGTGTTCTGTGTGAGCAAGAGCTAGATGAGGCCGCCAAGCAGCGCTTAGTCAAATTCGAGAACTACGTCGCAGGTGAGCTTGAGTCGTCAGCTACGGCAGCTGAGTTGGCTCTTCAGAATGCAATTAATAGCTTGCCCATGAAGCCACAAGAGAGTGCGCTGGTAACTGCTATTCAGGCTGCACAGCTTGATGAAGAAAAATGGCTTCCTGCTTTGACCGAGGCCTGGAATGAGATTGAAAAGGTCACAATCAATGAGAGAGATAAAAATCGGTCTTCGCGTATACACTACGATCTTCCTAAGGATTTTTTCGGTGAAATAGTAGCTTTAATAGGGGCTCTGGGGCTGGAGGTTCAGCAGCATAATAAAGATGCAGAAAGTTTCGATAAAAAGAGTCTCCAAGAGGCGCTTGCTGATCTTAAGGCAAAAAAGTGGGCTAGTGGATATATTCAGGCAATTAAAGACGAAGTATTACAGCTTAAGGAAAGACAGAAAATCGATGAGTGGTTGAAGTCGGTTAATACGACGGCTGTTTCAAAAGAGGCTGGTCGAGTATCAGAGATCCTTGTGACCGATGCTTTTGTTGGAAGGTTTAATAATGAATTGAAATATTTAGGAGCGTCAAAGGTTAGCGTTGAGCTTATAAAGACTAAAACAAAGCTTGGCCGAGTGCAGCATAAGATTCAGCTAAATGGGCTGAATCCTAAATATAGTAAAAGCAAGGCAACAAGTGTTCTCAGTGAAGGGGAGCAGAGGATTGTTGCGCTTGCTGCATTCCTGGCTGACGTAACCGGTAAACCCAACTCGGCACCCTTTATATTCGATGATCCTATTTCATCGTTGGATCAAACCTACGAAGAGCAGACCGCTAAACGATTAATTAATTTGAGTGCTGAGCGCCAGGTAATCGTTTTTACGCATAGGTTAAGTTTGTTAGGTCAGCTAATTGAGAAAGGTGGCGCGGATTATCGCCATATCAGAAGAGAGCCGTGGGGGTGTGGCGAGCATGGTGACCTGCCTTTGTTTGCAAAAAACCCAATTAAAGCAGTAAAGGATTTGAGGAATAGCAGACTTAGTACTGCGAGGAAGGCTTTTGAGAAGGATGGTTATGATGCTTACTACCCTCTGGCAAAAGCGATCTGCAGCGATTTCAGAGTACTTATCGAGAGAATCGTCGAATTTGACCTTCTGGCGGATGTTGTTATGCGTCATCGAAGAGCGGTCAACACAAAGGGGAAGGTCCATAGGTTGGCGAAGGTAACAAATGAGGATTGCCAGCTTATTGAGACGCTCATGGATCAATTCTCTTGTTTTGAACATAGCCAGTCCGATGAATCTCCTGTGGATATACCTGATCCAGCTGTATTGGACGAGGCGCTCACAAAGATTATTGAGTGGCATGCAGATTTTAGTAAAAGGTAAAGCAATATCTGTTCTTCGGCGTGAGCGATAAATCGCACTGTTTTTATCGGGAGATGACCAGTGCGAGTTGATGCTATGAATTTTTAGGGGATTAGCTATGTCAGACCAGGGCCTACCAAATTTAAAAATCCACACCACCCTGGTGGAAAAGATCAACTTCGCCTGCCACCAGAGCGCCTTTGCCGTGCTGCGGGAATTGCAGATCGAGAATCTGGATGAAGAGCAGGATCTGTCAGACCTGTCGGTGACATTAGAAGCCTCCCCGGCGTTTGTGAAGGCGAAGACCTGGACGGTGGACCGGTTGGCGGCGGGTGGTCTGCTGGCTATGAAGGACCGTGACCTGGAGCTGGATGGCGGTTTCTTGCTGGGGCTGACGGAATCCATGCGCGGCACGGTGACGATTCGAGTCACCCAGGCTGAGCAGTGCCTGGCCGAATTGGCGATTCCGGTGGAGTTGTTGGCCTGTAATGAGTGGGGCGGTGCGACCTACATTCCTGAATTGTTGGCGGCGTTCTGCACGCCGAACGATCCGGCGGTGGACCGGTTGTTGGGCCAGGCTAGCCAGATTCTGCGCAAGGCGGGCAAGTCGGGCAGTATCAACGGCTACGATTCCGGCAGCCGTGAGCAGGTATGGCTGATGGCGTCGGCTATTTATTCTGCCATTGTGAAAATGCAGGTGGGCTATGCGTTGCCGCCCGCCAGTTTCGAGAGCAATGGCCAGAAAATCCGCCTGCCCAACCAGATTGAAAGCGCCAAGGTGGCGACTTGCCTGGATACCACCCTACTGTTTGCGGCGGCACTTGAGCAGGCGCAGTTGAACCCGCTGGTGATTCTTACCCGGGGGCATGCACTGGTGGGGCTGTGGCTGGACAAGGAAGATCTATCCAGTGTGGTGGTGGATGAGGCGGAAACCCTGCGCCAGCGTATCCCCCTGAAAGAACTGATCCTGATTGAAACCACTTTCCTGACCAATCACCCGGCGCCGCCTTTCTCCCAGGCGGTGAAAGACGGCAACAAGCAGGTGGCGCTGGATAAGGACAACGAATTTGTCGCCGCCATCGATATTCGCCGGGCGCGGGCGCACCGTATCAATCCCATTAGCCTGAAGACGCAGATTGCCGGACTTGCCGAGCCAGCCGATGCGGAGGTTGTGGTCGAGCCGGGGCTGGAAGCGGCGCCGGTTGATTTGCCATCGGCCCCCGTGCATGTGGAAGACGACGTGCCGGAGGATACGCCGGGCGGTCGCCTTGAGCGTTGGCAGCGCAAGCTGCTGGACTTGTCTGCGCGCAACCCGCTGTTGAATCAGAAACCCAGCAAAAGCAGTTTAACGCTGGTGTGTAGTGATCCCGGTGAGTTGGAAGATGTGTTGGCCACCGGGGCGCGCATTTCCATTGCGCCTTTCCCGCAGTTAAAGACCCAGGATCAGGATTCGGATATTCACCGCCAGCGTACCGGCGAAGAGCTGAAGGAAGTGTATGCCCGCGATGCCCTGGCCAAGAAGCAGGTGCTGGTGGAGCTGACCCAGGACGATCTGGACAAGCGGGCGGTGGAGATTTACCGCAAGGCGCAGACGTCACTGAAGGAAGGGGGCTCAAATACCCTGTTCCTGGCGGTGGGCTTTTTGCTCTGGAAGCCCAAGGACAAGGATAATCGTCGCTACCGTGCGCCTTTGATCCTTCTGCCCGTCTCTCTGGAGCGGAAGTCCGTGCGCAGTGGCGTGAAGATGGTGGCCAATGATGATGAGCCCCGTTTCAACACCACCTTGCTGGAACTGCTGAAAAAGGACTTCGGTATCGAGATCCATGGCCTTAGCGGTGCCTTGCCGGAGGATGATAGTGGTGTGGATGTGGCGGGCATCTGGAATCGGGTGCGCCATGCCATCAAGGAAGTACCCGGATTCGAGGTGGTGGAAGAGGTGGTGCTGGGCCACTTCTCCTTCGCCAAGTACCTGATGTGGAAGGATCTGGTGGATCGCTCCGAGGCGCTGAAAGAAAGCCCGGTGGTGCGGCACCTGCTGGATACGCCGCGTGAGGCGTATGAGAGCGACATTCGCTTTGTTGATCCCAAAGAGATTGATCGGGAATACACCCCGGCAGATCTGCTGTCGCCGTTGCCGGCGGATTCTTCCCAGATGGCGGCCATTGCCACGGCGGACAGAGGCAAGGATTTCGTCATCATTGGCCCGCCGGGTACCGGCAAGAGCCAGACCATCGGCAACCTGATTGCGCACATGCTGGGCAAAGGCAAGAAGGTGCTGTTTGTGTCCGAGAAGACCGCCGCACTGGAGGTGGTGCACCGTCGTCTCAAGGATATTGGCCTGGGCCACTTCTGCCTTGAATTGCACTCGAACAAAGCCAGGAAGGCTGATGTTCTGGATCAGCTACGGACCTCCTGGAACAGCGCCTCCCAATCTACGGTGAGCGACTGGAAGGCAGAGGCGGAACGGCTAAAGACACTACGTGACCGCCTGAACCGGGTGGTGAATGCCCTGCATCAACGCCACCGTAATGGCCTGACGGCGCACTATGCCATCGGTGTGAAGGTGCGTGATGCCGACCTGGCTGCCAAGGTAAAGCTGAGTTGGCCAAATGCGGCCTATCACGACGATGCGCAACTGCAGAAGCTGCGTGAAATGGCTGAGTTGCTGGCGGTTCAGGCCAAGGCTGTGGGTAATCTGGTAGATCACCCGCTGGCATTGATCAGCAATTTTGACTGGCGGCCTCAGTGGGAAGAAGCGGTGGTGGGTGCCGCCCGCAGCCTGAAAGCCAGTGGGGCGCAGTTGACCGACAAATTGGCGTCGCTTGAGAAAGCCCTGGGCATCAGCCTGGGTGTGGTGAGCCTGGCCAAGTTGGCTGCCATGGCCGAGTGTGGTCAGGTCTTGCTGGACGCCTACCGCCAGCAGGCCTCTTTTGCGCTGGAGCCGGATGCAACGGATCGACTGGATGCGCTGGAAGAAGCCGTCACACAGTTGAAGGCCTACATTGAGACGCAAGCGAAGCTGAGTTGCACCTATGAGCCGTTGGCCTGGCAGAAGCTGAATGCGGCGGTGCTGGGGCAAGCCTGGGCGGAAGCCAATGACACCTGGTGGCCCAAGAGCTGGTTTGCCAAGCGCAAGGTCGTCAAGCAAATGCGGGAAGGCGGGGCGCAGGGTGATCCGGACCCCATCAATGATATTCCCGTGCTGAAACAGTTGCGGGAAACCGGTGGCCATATCGACCGTCTCGATGGCGTGCTGAAAGGCCTGCGAGAATGGGATTCCTATAACTCAGACCCCAGCGCCATGGCTGCGCTAAAGGAACTAGGTTCACGGGCCCGTGTTGCGGTTGGCAAGCTGGCAGATGATGCGGAATCCCTGGCGACCCTTCGCGGCAAGATTCGCACGCTGCTGTATGACGCCAACGACTTGCTGGCACCGGATGCGCCAGTGGGGCGAACCATCAATGATTTCAAGGCGGCGTTCGAAGCCTTCTCTGCCAACAAGGAAAAGTTCGAAGCACTGATCGGTGCCTCGCTGGATGGTCGATTGCCTGACGGTGTGCCCGCCCTTGAGTCACTGGGCGCGCAATGTCAGGAGATTATCGATCATCACATCGCCCTGCGGGATTGGTGCGCCTGGGTGCGGCGTCGCTCCGAGGCGCTGGATTTCCAACTCGGCCCGCTGGTGGAAGCCATCGAAAATGGCTCTGTGCCCGCCGACCAGGTGGAAGAGGTCTTCGAGGCAGCCTACTGCAGTTGGTGGTCGTCGGCGGTGATCGGTGAGGATGAGGTGCTGCGTACCTTCTCTTCTCCGGAGCATGAAGCGGCGATTGAGAATTTCCGGGAGCTGGATACCCGGTTCAGTGATCTGACGGCGAAGTATATTGCCGCGAATCTGGCCGGGGAGATCCCGGACCAGGAAACCACCAAGAAGAAGTCGTCCTGGGGCGTGCTGGCCCATGAGCTTCAAAAGAAGATGCGCCATAAGCCTGTTCGGGAAATGATGGAAACCATCCCGGACGTGATTACAACGCTGGCGCCGTGCCTGATGATGTCGCCGCTGTCGATTGCCCAGTTCCTGTCCGCCGGGCAGGCGCAGTTTGATGTTGTGATCTTTGATGAGGCTTCCCAGATTACCGTGTGGGATGCGGTGGGCTCACTGGCCCGTGGCAAGCAGGTGATTGTTGCCGGTGATCCAAAGCAGATGCCGCCCACCAACTTCTTTGGTCGTTCTGATGATGACCCGGATGGCGACATTGATGGCGAAGGGGATCTGGAAAGCATCCTGGACGAACTGATCGGCGCCAGCATTCCCCAACGCGTGCTGAACCTGCATTACCGTTCCCGCCGGGAAAGTCTAATTGCCTTCTCCAACAGCCGCTATTACGACAGCTCCCTGATCACCTTCCCGGCACCGGTACACCCTGACAAGGGCGTGTCACTGGTGAAACCGGAAGGCTTCTACGCCCGAGGAAAGGCCCGCCATAACCAGGGCGAGGCCAAGGCCATTGTGGCGGAGATCGTGCGTCGCCTGACGTCAGACGACCCGGCTGTCCGTAGCCAGTCCATTGGGGTAGTGACGTTCAATACCGAACAGCAGAGTCTGATAGAGGATCTGCTGGACAAGGCCAGAGCGGAAGACCCTGGCATCGAATGGGCCTTCTCCGAGGACGAGCTGGAACCGGTGTTCGTGAAGAACCTGGAAACGGTGCAAGGGGATGAGCGGGACGTGATTCTGTTCAGCATCACCTATGGTCCGGATGAAGCCGGTCACGTCACCATGAACTTCGGCCCTCTCAACCGTACCGGTGGTGAGCGCCGCCTGAACGTGGCCATGACCCGCGCTCGCTCCGAGATGGTGGTGTTCTCCACCATGCCACCGGAGCGTATTGATCTGGCCCGCACCCAGGCCCGCGCCGTGGCGGACCTCAAGCACTTCCTGGAATACGCCGAACGTGGCGCCTCCGCTCTGGGCGCGGCGGTACACGGCTCCATGGGCGACTTTGAATCCCCCTTCGAAGTGGCCGTGGCCAGAGGGCTACAGGAAAAGGGCTGGACAGTGCATCCCCAAATTGGCGTCTCCGCCTACCGCATCGACATGGGCATTGTTCACCCCGACAAACCGGGCATTTATCTGGCCGGAATTGAGTGCGATGGCGCCATGTACCACAGCTCCGCCTATGCCCGAGAGCGCGACAAGATCCGCCAGGGTGTGCTGGAGGGGCTGGGGTGGACGTTGTATAGGGTGTGGTCCACTGACTGGTGGACGAATAAGCACAAGGCGCTTGAAGAGCTGGATGCTGTACTAAGTGAGAAACTTGCGGGTGAGCGCGCCTCGAAAGACTCATAGAGCGGCCTTGTATGTGGTGGATATTGGCTATTAAACGATCACCATTGGTCAGTATAGATAACTATGGCCGTTCTGGTGATTTCGGCTGAGTGTGATAAGGTTCACAGCAAAAAACGAACGGCCTTCAGGTCTAGAAAGGATTCTAGCTGACGCTTCTACGGTGTTGGCGCTCAGGGGGAGGGATATGGGGACCTGCTACGAAACACTCAAAACACGCCAGCGACAGGAACGGGATGATTATCCTGAAGACCTGAGTCTGCGCGTTCACCGTGCCCTGAGCTGGCTGGATAGGGCCGAGCAGGAATCCGACCCAGACAGCCGTTTCATCTTCCTGTGGATTGCCTTCAATGCGGCCTACGCTAGCGAAATTGATGACCGGCAGGGGCTAAGTGAACAAGCCACCTTCAATGCCTTCCTGGAAAAGCTCCACACCCTTGATAACAGCCAGCGCCTGAAAAAACTGGTTTGGAAGGTCTATTCCGGTGCCATCAGCGCACTGCTGGATAACCCCTATGTCGTCCGCGCCTTCTGGGAATACCAGAAAGGCAACATGAGCCAGCCAGAATGGGAAAGGCGCTTTGCTGGCGCCAAGCACGCCGCCCGCAAATCCATCTCTAGCCACAACACCCCCAAAGTGCTCTCCATCGCGCTGGACCGCATCTACGTCCTGAGAAATCAGCTCATCCACGGTGGCGCCACCTGGGGCGGGCAGGTGAACCGCAACCAGATCACCGATTGCATAAAAATCATGAATGACCTGGTGCCGGTAGTGATCGAGATCATGATGGATAACCCGCGATCCACGTGGGGACAGGCAAGTTTTCCGGTGGTGAAGGCGGGGTAAGGGGTAGGGTATTGGCTGCGACATAGAGTGTCGCGGCTGGAGAATAGAATTGCACAAGTGAATAACGGGCTAAGGCCTGCTTTTGGGATCAGGTCAGCCCGAGTGATAAGAATTCGAAGAAAGGAGCCCTTCGTGAAAGCACTGAGACTCACATCGTTACTGGTTATGGCTTCCCTCGCTGCCTGTGGTGGTGGCGGTGGAGGAAGTGGCGGATCGAACACCGGTACGTCACAAGCGCAACCAGAAGATGGGTTATACCCCTCGACGGTAGAGCGCTCAGCCTTTACAGCTAGCGAAGCCTGCCCGGATGGGGGGATTACCATTGATCAGGGTATCGACACCAACACCAATGGCGTACTGGACCCCGATGAGATTTATGAATCTCAACAAGTGTGTCATGGCGCTTCGGGAGAGGACGGTCTTTCCAGTCTGATTCGTGTAGATGAAATTTCGGCAGGCCTTGAGTGTGCCAATGGCGGCTTGAAGGTGAGTGTGGGGCTGGATGCATCTGAAGATGGGGTGCTAGATGCTGAGGAAGTCAGTCAGAGTAGCTATGTCTGTTCGATTTCAGCAAGCCAAACCGATGGATTCAGTAGCTTGCTAGATATGTCCAATGAGCCTGAAGGTGCTGAGTGTGCTTCAGGGGGTCAAAAATTAACCTCTGGCTTGGACTTCAATCGCAATGGCACCCTGGATATCGATGAAGTTATTCAGACGAAATATATCTGCAACGGGGTTAGCCCGGTTGTGCACTCCTCGTTGGTGAAAACAGAAAATATTGGCCCTGGCCAGTTCTGTGACAATGGTGGAGTCAAGGTCTCCTCCGGCCTTGATGTGAACGAGGATGGCCTTCTCAGTGAAGGCGAGATAACAGGCAATGCGTACATCTGCCATGGTGAAGATGGAGAAAACTCAATTTCCCTGGTTGCTGTTGAGGTAGAGGCTGCCGGGGCCAATTGCTCCGCAGGCGGGAATAAAGTCACCAGTGGTCAGGACTTGAATGCAGATGGCACGCTGCAAGCAGAAGAAGTCACCGATGTAAATTATATCTGTAATGGAACAGATGGAATTGATGGAGAAGACGGCCTCTCCGCTCTGGTCAATGTCAGTGATGAGCCGGCAGGCGTTAACTGCCCGTCAGGAGGGAAACGGATCGAGACCGGGCAAGATGACAATGCAGATGGCATTTTACAGGCGGCTGAAATCGATCAGTCAGATTACCTGTGTAATGGGGAAAATGGCGATTCTGCCATCTCGTCTCTCGTGAGGGTGGAGCAAGAAGCGGCTGGAGCGAATTGTTCAGCCGGTGGGTATGTGCTGCATACCGGGATGGATGCAAATGCAAACGCATATCTGGATAGCAGTGAAATATCCGAATCACACTATGTTTGTAATGGTGAGGATGGGGCTGGTAGCGGAGGTGGTGATTCCGATGGGACAGCTGATATGAACTACTTCGTTGTGAATACCCAGCTTGGTGAAGTAACGGAAATTGATTGCCCTGGTGGAGCCAGCAGCAACAGCAAAAGGAAAAATGAATACTTTGCATTGGCATCAGGTGGTCAGGGGGAGCCCTACAAAGTTTGTTATCACGAGAGCTGTTATGTGAGTACAGACAATGGTTACACACATCACCAAAAAACATATGGTGATTCAGCTTGTAATGCTAGTGAGTATGTATACCAAAACTGTAATGAAGGATATCAATGGGATGGGGTGGCATGCACCGAGATTCCGCCTGTTTGCCCTGAGGGGCAGATCGAAACCACAAGAGGCTGTGAAGTTCCCGTTGATAGCTGCCTGGAAAACCAGGAAATCGAAGACAACATCTGCGTTGATATCCCCTACGTGGAAGTGACGGGCAATATTTGTGGTAACTATGTCGACCCGATAAAGGTGACAGCCGGAAACCATTTCGTAACCTGTGATACGACGTTTAATGAGCGCCTATTGATTGATGCGGGGGCCGTTCTGCAAGTGGATCGTAACTGGTATATCGTGGCGGAGAGCGGTGTGAATGTGAATGGGACGGCCGTGTCTCCTGTCACTATCAAGACCTCACCCAATAATATTGATGGTGCTTGGGCTGGAATACGTTTTGTCGGTGAAATGGATTTTGACTACGACAATGAAGAGCTTGTCGGCGATAAAATAAGTTATTTGAACGTTTCTGGTTATTCGGGAACCTCAAGTTTGGAAGGTGTTGGAATAAAGAGGGCTACATTAACGGCAAATGCTGGGTTGACACTGCGAGATGTTGTTTCTATAGGAACAGTGTTTGATGTGGAGGATGTTACTTCATACAGATCGCTTTTAAGTGGTTCTTCTGTGTTGTCTTCGCAGCTATATCTGTGGAGTGGCTTGGTAGTTAATTCTCCTGATCTCAGCAATATTTATACATATTGGGGCGGACGGACCGATGGTTTTGAGCGTCTTGCAGCATTATTCAATGAAGGGTTTTCCGTCGCTGGATGTAGTTATGAAGCACACATGCAAGGGAATGAGTCTGTTGGAACAGGTGCCGCAACAGGAGATCACTGCATTGTTAGTGATAACGGAAAGCCTATGCCAGAGAGCTACGGTGTCTATGTTCTGGGCCCGAAAAATAGAGATATAAAAACCGGAGAAAGCTTAAGTTTAGAGGCTTACTTATTTGATAAAAACGGGTTTGTGCACCCGGAATCGATTGTTTGGAAGGCTCGCTATGATGTGGACGGCACTTACTACGACTCGGGCCAGACCTGGACAGGTAGGAAAATAAGCGTGTCCCTGGAAGATAAAGAGCAGTACGAGGTTTATGTGGAGTCTGTGAACGGGGAGAC
>NZ_LWEZ01000268.1:0-1119 GCF_001634945.1 Alcanivorax sp. HI0044 | reverse complement strand
TCCCAGTTGGAGGTGTGAGGCCCGCCGGCAATCACTGCCCGGTCGATATCCGGGAAGGGGCCGGCCGACCAACCGGTGAGCCGCAACAGCGCCTGGCCGATTCGCTGGCCCAAAGGCACACGGGGCGGCCGCTCTGTGGACTGATTTTGCATACCCTAACCCTCAATTGGTGTCGCATTCCCGCCCTGCGGGCGCGGCTGCAGCGCAGCACAATCGCACAGTATATCGGATAGCCCACCGGCACCGCATTGACGACTCACTCCCCGACTTGCCCCACAACCGGTTTGCCTCTGTATAATTGCCCGATCCAGACACGCCATTACTGCCGACAGGACCTCCCTATGCCGTCTTTCGATATTGTTTCCGAGATTGATGAAGTCGCCCTTCGCCATGCGGTGGACAACGCCAACCGCGAGCTGTCTACCCGGTTCGATTTCCGCGGCGTGGAGGCCAGCATCGAGCAGAACGGCCTGGCCGTCACCCTGAAGACCGAATCCGATTTCCAGGTGCGCCAACTGGAAGAACTGTTCGCCAAGGCCTGCCTGAAACAGAACATCAGCGCCGCCGGCGCCGACAAGCCCGAAGAGCCAGAGCACAGCGGCAAGACCTTCTCGCTGACCCTGACCTTCCGCCAGGGCATCGACCAGCCCGTGGCCAAACAGATTGTGAAGCAAATCAAGGAGAGCAAGATCAAGGTACAAGCCTCGATCCAGGGTGACCAGGTGCGGGTGAACGGCAAGAAGCGCGATGATCTGCAGGCGGTGATGGCACTGCTACGGGAATCCAAAATCGAAACGCCGCTGCAGTTCAATAATTTTAGGGACTAGCATCCAGCTACAAGCTACAAGCTACAAGCTACAAGCTACAACGCGATTTCAGCGCTGTAGTCACACAAACGCAAGAGGCCGCGCTCCAAATTTGGGTGCGGCCTTTTACGTTGCAGAAGGACGAACCTGTGTCGCGTGAGGCGTACTGCCGTCGCTTTTACCGCGCCAACGTCTTCACTGGCGTAAAGGTGGTATCCGCTTTCAGCCGCTGCACCCGCTTGGGGAACTGGTCCCTGCGGGCTTTGGCACCCAGCCATACCAGTACCCGGTTAGCCCCGGGTACGCTCTTGCG
>NZ_LWEZ01000267.1:0-874 GCF_001634945.1 Alcanivorax sp. HI0044 | reverse complement strand
GAACCCGTGTACTCACCGCCAATGAGGGCGAGCCCAGCGACGATTACCAGACGGACCCGGACGGCTCCATCAGCATTGTGGATTTCAGTGATCCGGCCAACCCGGTCGTGATCACGGCGGGCTTTGACGCTTTTGATGCCGCCACCCTGCGAGACAGGGGCGTGCGAATTTATGGTCCCAATGCCTCCGTGTCCCAAGACCTGGAGCCGGAATACATTGCCATTTCGGCGGACAGCCAGACGGCTTGGGTGACCCTGCAGGAAAACAACGCCCTGGCCAAGGTCGACATCCTCGCCGGAGAGGTCACGGATATTCTGCCGCTAGGCGAGATTGATCGTGGTGTGGTTGCCATGGATTTCAGCGATGAAGACGGGGGGGTTATCAATATCACCACCCACGCCGGCGTGATGGGCCTGTATCTGCCCGATGCCATTCATGCCTACCAGGCCAATGGCGCTACCTATCTGGTCACCGCTAACGAGGGGGACGCCCGCGCTTGGGGGGAAGATAACGAGGGTTACTGGAATGAAGATCTTAAGGTTAACAGCACCGAATGTGGTGATGCCTCTCTTGGCTTTGTAGAGGAACTCCGCGTCAAGCATCTGGTTCATGCCGATGGCTTTGAGCGTCGTTGCGGCGATGACATGCCGCCACAACTGCTGGCGCTGGCGGAAGGGGCCCTGCTGGACCCGGATGTATTTGGCTATTGCGGGGCCGCCGCCGGAGACCCAGGGGATTGCCGTGACGATGAGTTGCTGGGTCGCCTGAATATCACCTGGGTGCAGGGCTACAAGACCGACGACAATGGCAAGCCGCCGCTGTTCAACGACGCGGGCGACCAGGATGACGACGGTAACCGCCTTATGTATGACAC
>NZ_LWEZ01000266.1:0-735 GCF_001634945.1 Alcanivorax sp. HI0044 | reverse complement strand
CGGGACTTGTCGCCGTCACGCAGTTCCAGCGCTTCGCGGGAACCGGTGGAGGCGCCGCTGGGCGNACAAGCACTGCCACTGGCACCGGATTCGAGAACCACATCGGCTTCGATTGTCGGGTTGCCGCGGGAATCCAGAATTTCACGGGCCTTGATGTCAACGATCTTGGACATGTCGGTAAATCTCCAAACTCTAATCAGTTATTTTCGAAGGCAGGCAGTGCCTTGACGGTATTATCCAGGGTTTGCATCTGTGCAAGGAATGGCTCCAGACGATCCAGCCTCAGGGCGCAAGGGCCATCGCATTTGGCATTATCCGGGTCCGGGTGGGCTTCCAGGAACAGCCCGGCGATGCCCTGACTGATGCCGGCGCGACCCAATTCCGCCACCTGGGCACGACGACCGTCAGCGCTGTCAGCCCGGCCACCGGGTTTTTGCAAGGCGTGGGTGACGTCGAAAAACACCGGGTAGTTGAATTGCTTCATGATGCCGAAGCCGAGCATGTCCACCACCAAGTTGTTGTAACCAAAGCTGGAACCGCGCTCGCAAAGAATCAGCTGATCGTTACCGGCGTCCTCACATTTGTGCAGAATGTGCGACATTTCGTGGGGCGCCAGAAACTGGGGCTTCTTGATATTGATGATGGCCCCGGTTTTTGCCATGGCCACCACCAGGTCCGTCTGCCGTGCCAGAAAGGCCGGCAGCTGGATGATATCCGCCACTTCCGCCACCGGAG
>NZ_LWEZ01000265.1:0-817 GCF_001634945.1 Alcanivorax sp. HI0044 | reverse complement strand
CTGGTGTTGCCGGAAGTGCTGCGCTTCAATTTGCCCAAGGCGGCGCCGCTTTATGCCGAGCTGGCACCCATTCTCAGTGACCGCCCCTTTGCTGACCATGACGATGGCGCGGGAGTATTGGTTGCGGCGCTGGAGTCGCTGATCAGTGAGGTGGGTCTGCCAGTGCGCCTGCGCGATGCCGGGGTCACCGAAGACAGCCTGGAAACCCTGGCCTCGGATGCCATGCTCCAGCAACGGCTGCTGGTGAATAACCCCCGTGAAGTGACCGAGGCGGATGCCCTGAATATTTACAAGGCAGTATATTGATTCAAGAGACGCAACAGGTGATATGCAGCACTTCAGGAAATAACACGAATGAGTAGTGATAAACCAAGCCGTCCTCAGCGTGAGGAATACGGCTACCTTTGCCCGGTGGATAGTCGCTGGAGCGATAATGATATCTACGGCCACATCAACAACGTGGTCTATTACAGCTATTTTGACTCCACCATTAACCGCTACCTGGTCGACGAAGGCGGACTGGATATCCACGAAGGCGAACACATCGCCTATGTGGTCAGCTCCGGTTGTGACTATCTGGAAGCGGCAGCCTATCCGGAATCATTGGTGGTGGGGATGAAGGTGGACAAGCTGGGAAACAGTTCTGTGCGCTATGGATTGGCACTGTTCGGCAGTGAAGGCCCGGCCAAGGCCACCGGTTTTGTGGTACACGTGTTCGTGAATCGAGCAACAGGGCGACCCGTCGCCATTCCTGATGCCTTGCGCGAAGCGTTAGCGCGACTGGCACAATAGTGTGCGTTATCGTTATCTGAAAAGG
>NZ_LWEZ01000264.1:0-748 GCF_001634945.1 Alcanivorax sp. HI0044 | reverse complement strand
GATGTTCACCACCGCTGGGGCCGCATGGTTTACCGCGCCGGCATAGCTGGCGACGCCGGTGTCATGCTGTGCGGGCTCAGCGTTGGGGCCCCACTGGTACCACCACAGGGCGACAAGGCCGACGGCCAGGCCGGTAATCACCGGGCCGGCCAGAAAACGAAGCAGTTTGATCACCGGTAATGCCCCCGTTTATGCGGTTCCCCTTTTTCGTCAGAGCCTGGTGAAGGGCCTCTGGCGAGACAAGTGAGGGGTCTGATAGGTAAACTGCGCGCAATAGTAGAACCTGTGAATGGTGATTGCTACCACCGGTTGGCTGTGGCAAATGGTCGCACGCCAGCCATTGCCATGCTCTCGGCAACGCCCTGCGAAGGCCCGCGTTGCAACGATTACGCGCCTAGGGTACATCACTCTGGCGAGTGGCAGGGTTGGCGCAGAGATCAGCCTTCACGGGTTTTGCGACCACATTCATCATGTCCGACCTGCCGGAAGGTGCCATGCTCAAGCGCGATTACATGTTGTCTCTGCTCGACCAGGAACTGGCCACGGACCGGTTTCAGGATTACTGCCCCAATGGTTTGCAGGTGGAAGGCCGCGAGCAGATTCATCGGGTGGTGTCCGGCGTGACGGCCTGTCAGGCCTTGATTGACGCGGCCATCGTGGAAGAAGCCGATGCCATTCTGGTCCACCACGGCTATTTCTGGAAAGGGGAAAGCCAGCAGATCCGGGGCATGAAGAAGCAACGGCTGCA
>NZ_LWEZ01000263.1:0-1157 GCF_001634945.1 Alcanivorax sp. HI0044 | reverse complement strand
CTGGGCCACCCAGTTCATGGGCAGTTATTCCATGAACTGGGTGGCCCAGCAGATTGTGTATGTGCTGCGTAATGATGTGTTCGGTCATGTGCTGAAATTGCCCCAGTCTGAATATCACCGCAATGCGTCCGGGCGCATCATGTCGAAGATTATCTTTGATGCGCAGCAGGTCACCAGTGCGGGTACCGATGCCATCATCGTGATTATCCGCGAAGGCCTCACTGTGGTGGGGCTGTTTGGTTTCCTGTTATGGCAGAACTGGAAACTGACGTTGATTCTGGTGGCCGTGGCTCCCCTGATTGGCCTGGTCATGAATATCACCAGCAAGCGATTCCGCAAGATCAGCCGTCGTATCCAGTCTTCCATGGCGAACATCACCCATTTTCTGGGTGAAGCTATTGAGGGCAGTGGCGAGGTGAAAATTTTTGGCGGCCAGAAACAGGAAGCGGACCGATTCCATAACGTCAGCCGCAGTTTCGCCAAGCAGAACGTGAAGCTCAATGCCAGCAAGATTGCCAGCACGGTCATCGTGCAGTTGTTTGTGGCGGTGGGCATTGGTGCCATTACCTATCTATATATTCACTTGATGGGTGAAGACCTGACAGTGGGGGGCTTTCTCTCCTACATTGCCGCCGCTGGCATGATCCAGAAACCGCTCAAGCAACTCACGGATGTGAACGTGAAAGTGCAGCGGGGCGTAACGGGTGCGGCCAGCCTGTTTGAACTGCTGGACACGGAGCAGGAAGTGGATACCGGTAGCTATGCGGTGGCCACCAAGGCCGATGGCAACATCGACTTTGAGGGTGTGACCTTTGGTTATGACCCGGCGTCACCGGTGGTGCGGAATCTCAACTTTTCCATCAAGGCCGGCGAGACGGTGGCACTGGTGGGGCGTTCTGGTGCGGGGAAAAGTACCATCAGTGCCATGCTGCCGCGTTTTTTCGATCCGGATCAGGGACGAATTCTTCTCGATGGCGTCCCCTTGCCGGAGTACCAGCTCGGTGAGCTGAGGAACCAGATCGCCATGGTTAGCCAGCGGGTGGTGCTGTTTAACGACAGCGTGCGAAACAATATTGCCTACGGTGAGCTGCGCAGCGCGGATGACGCCACCATCATAAAAGCGGCACAGGACGCCCACGCCTGGCGCTTTATCGAGC
>NZ_LWEZ01000262.1:0-855 GCF_001634945.1 Alcanivorax sp. HI0044 | reverse complement strand
GCTAAAACGCACATGAAAGGGGATTACAAAATTTCCTATTCCAACGCCGCGCGCTCCACCATTAATGGTATTGGTGGCTCGGCAACCGGTGCCATTGCCTTGGCTGTATTGGGTATTCCCTCCTACGTTCCTGAAGAGGAAGTGGGCAAGGTAAGCATGGATTTAACCATGCCAGCTACTTTTCAGACAGGTATCAAATTCAAGCCCACCGAACGACTGCAACTTAATGTCGATGCGGTTTGGGCGGACTACAAAGAGTGGGACGCATTCAATATCGTCTTCGACCGTAGTTCTGCGGTGCTGAGTCTGGCACGACTGTTTTCGCCTGGCTCCACGTCTACACAGTTAAGTTACCCACTGAATTTCCAGTCCACGTGGAACCTGGCGTTTGGTGCAGCATATGATTTGACCGGTCGAATTCAGTTAAGGGCAGGTTATGAGCCCCGAGCGTCAGCAATTCCTGAAGATAGAAGAAGCCCCATGGTGCCGATTAATGAAGCACGTTATTACAGCTTGGGCCTGGGTTATAAATGGGATAAAGATACAGATATCGATCTTGGTATCGGCCAGCTGCGCAGCAAAGATGAAATCCCTGCTAACACGAGTTGTGCTGCCAACTGCACAGGGATCGACAATGTTGTGTACAACCCGTATGCAGGTTTGGACATCAAGACTGAAGCGACGGTGACTATCGTCGGCTTGGCGTTCCGAACCAAATTCTAGTTTGTAGGCAAGAAATGTTCGTTTGCAAAAAATCTGCTGTAAGAAATGTTTATAGCGGAGGTTTGCAGGCGATGAGCCTGATAACCACCGGCAACTCTATGCAACGATTAGCCCTGTTATCTCTGCTGCTTT
>NZ_LWEZ01000261.1:0-869 GCF_001634945.1 Alcanivorax sp. HI0044 | reverse complement strand
GTAAGCCGGGAGACGTTAATGCCGCTGTCGATCAAACGTGTGGTGCCACTGGAATCGTTCAAGTTGATTATCGAGTTCGACGATGGCCGTTTTCGCCAGTTTCCCTCTGCCCGGGTCGCGGATACACCGCTGTGGTTTCTGGCGTTTCCTCTCAAGCTGCGAGCCTGTGACGTCACCCCCGGGGCGCTGAGCTGGACGGCCCTGGATAAAACCCAGATGTGGGATGGCCAAAATGTGTGGGAGCAGGAAGCGTCGCTGGACGTGCCGGCACTGCTGAAGTGGTCTGAAGCAGTGGATTTTGCGGATTTGAAGACGGCGACCTTGACCCTGGGCATGGAGAACCGTGCACCCACCGAGCAGGATCAGCGGCATCATGTGTATACCGTTTCCATACGGCCCTTCTGCGATGACAAATGGTTGGTGCTGGGAGAAAGCATTGGTGGTGGGTTTGCCGAGCGGGGCGGTTCGGTGGCTCTGACGCTGGACAGTATCGATACGTTTGGTGACTGGAAGCGGCATTGTCAGCTTGCCGGTTGCGATTGGGTTGTTCCGTTTTTCCTCCGTGTTGATATGGATCATGCAGAGCGGGTGGACGACATCCTGCGGGCTTACCGGAACAGACTTCCCTGATGGCGGTCGGATAATGGATCTGAATGATTGGAAAGCGAGCGGGGTAGGGGTATGTCACAACGCCTGGGATGCGGGTTAGCGTTACTTTGGGGGCTGTTGTCAGGCGTTGTGCAAGCAAACGCTTTTCAACAGGATCTGGTGTCGGCGGCGCTTGAGCGCACGCAGCATCAGATTAGCTACAACGGCGCCTACTATCGGTTGGATTACCCCAATGGTGATGTGCCGGCGAATATCGGTGT
>NZ_LWEZ01000260.1:0-1200 GCF_001634945.1 Alcanivorax sp. HI0044 | reverse complement strand
AAGTCAGCATGAAGCCGTTTCAAGCCCCCGGTTAGACCCGTTCAGGAGACCTGTTGATGACTGCCCTTGCCCATGCTGCACTGGAGCAACTGACTGATTTGCTTGGCAATCGCTGCCTCACCGACCAGGAAAGCGCAGAACGCTACGGGGTCGACTGGACCAAAGTCTGGGCACCGGCCCCCTGCGCCGTGGCACTGCCCGAGACTGCGGAAGAGGTGCAACAGATCGTCGAAATCGCCAACGAGCATGGTCTGCACCTGGTGCCGTCCGGGGGCCGCACCGGCCTCTCCGCCGGGGCCGTGGCATCCAACGGCGAGCTGGTAGTGGCCTTCGATCGCATGAACACGATCCTGGAGTTCAACGAATTTGACCGCGCTGTCACCGTGCAACCCGGCGTGGTCACCCAGCAGCTGCAGGAATTCGCCGAAGAGAAGGGCCTGTTCTACCCGGTGGATTTCGCTTCCGCCGGCTCCAGCCAGATCGGCGGCAACATCGGCACCAACGCCGGCGGCATCAAGGTGATCCGCTACGGCATGACCCGCGACTGGATCACCGGCCTGAAAGTGGTCACCGGCAAGGGCGAACTGCTCGACCTGAACAAGGGCCTGATCAAGAACGCCACCGGTTACGATTTCCGCCACCTGTTTATCGGCTCCGAAGGCACCCTGGGCTTTGTGGTGGAAGCCACCGTCAAACTCACCCGCCAGCCAAAAGACCTGACGGCCCTGGTACTGGGCGCCCCGGGCTTCCGGGAAGTGATGAAAATCCTGCACGCCTTCCAGCAGGACATCGACCTGACTGCCTTCGAATTCTTCTCCGACAAGGCCATGGCCCACGTACTGGCCCACGGCGTGCCCAAGCCCTTCGAGACCGAGTGCCCGTTCTACTGCCTGCTGGAATTCGAGCAGCTTTCCGAGCAGGTCGGCGAGCAGGCCATGGCCATCTTCGAGAAATGCGTGGAAGAGGGCTGGGTGCTGGACGGCGTCATGAGCCAGTCCCTGCAGCAGCTGGACCAGCTGTGGCAGCTGCGTGAGCGCATCTCCGAATCCATCGCCCCGCACACCCCGTACAAGAACGACATCTCCGTGAGCATCGCCAAGGTGCCGGACTTCGTGGAAGACGTGGACACCGTGGTGCAGGACGCCTACCCGGATTTCGAGATCGTCTGGTTCGGCCACATCGGCGACGGCAACATGCACC
>NZ_LWEZ01000259.1:0-958 GCF_001634945.1 Alcanivorax sp. HI0044 | reverse complement strand
ACCCGGAAACCGTCAACAATGGCCCGGCCTGCGCCGGGCGCATCAAGGTGCCGGCGCTGGTGATCGGCAACACCGCCGACAACGCCTGTACCCCCAGCCATACCCAACGGCTCTTTGATGGCTTCCAATCAGGGCAGGCCACCCTGCGCGAAGTGGCCGGTGCCAATCACTATTACTTTGGCCAGAACGACAAATTGGCTGAAGCGGTGGCGCACTGCACCGCCTGGCTGAACGAGCAGGGACTGGGCTAGCGGGGTTGAGGTTTTATTCAGGCGGGCAGCCATGTGGGCCCCGTTGACGGGATGGTTGGCGGTCAATTGTGAATTCTCTTCACGTCTTGTCCGACAGTCATACCAGCCGCGCTTCATCCTCCCCGGCGCTGGCCTAGCGTCGGTAAAAACAACAACGGAGTCATTACGGGATGGGACTGATCATTTTTCTGCTGGCACTGTTGGTGCTCACCACGGTGTCCATCACCTTGGTGTTTTATCTGTGCTGGTACTACGACCGCCGCAGTTTTCCGGAACAGGCCGAGCTGCCCGGTGAGCAGCCGCTACGGCTACTCCCCACGGTGATTGGCATGGCCAAGGAAGCCGCGGCCCTGACGATTCTGGTGTTCAGTTACCCGTTGCGGTTGATCCACGATACCTCGCCGGCACGCAGCCGCCATCATGGCGAGGCACCGGTGATTCTGGTCCATGGCTATGGCGGCAACAGCGCCAACTTTTTGTTCATGCAGTGGCGCCTGAAGTGGCGGGGCTGGTCCAACGTCTATTCCGTGAGTTACACCCCGCCACACATCAATGCCCGCAAACTGTCGCAGCAGGTGGTGGATCATGTTGAGCGTATCCTGGCCGTCACGGGTGCCGAAAAGGCGCACCTGATTTGCCATTCCATGGGCGGGCCGCTAACCCGGTACGCACTCAAAAACCTGGGCCTGGCCGGCAAGGTGGACCGG
>NZ_LWEZ01000258.1:0-5756 GCF_001634945.1 Alcanivorax sp. HI0044 | reverse complement strand
GGGCGAAACTGCTGGTAGTGCTGGCCACGTTGAAACAGGCTGTCAGTCACTGAAATAGCCGCTGGTATCGAAATGCGCAGCCCACAGTCGCCCATCGGCTCGCTCCAGGTCCAGGGCGACCCCTGCCAGCAGGTGGCCTTCCGGGGCCGCACACCAGGCGATGGTGCCGTAAAGGTGGTAAGTGCCGTGGTTTTCCAGCAGGGCAACCCACAGCTCCACATCCGTATTGGGCTTGATTGGCGCGGGCAGCTCTACGCTGATGCCGGCCAGTGAAATGTCGTGGGTGGTCAGATACAGGCGATCTTCCGGGGCCACGGAGTTCGAGCCAGCGGGCAGCAAGGTAAGAGACAGGCTCTCTTCCCGGCTTATCCGGGGGTGGCGTCGGTTGTCCATTGCTGTGGCCATATGACTTATCCGTAAATCATTCTGTCAACAACGTAAGCGGCTGTGGCCATGGAGGCAACCACCCCGAACAGGAACAGCAAGAATAGCAGGGCGGGTTTCACCGTCTTGGGAAGCGCTTCGGTTTCGCGTGAAGCGCGGGGTTCTTGCGTTTTACTCATCCGTTATCTCCCTGACATATCCGCATACTTTACAGTATCAGTTATTCCGGGACGATAGGAAACAGGGGCCTTGCAGGGCGGGTAACGCGAGCCCTGCAAGGGTTTTTGGCAGTTTGCGACCCTGATCACCCTGTGACGTCTATTTTCTGGAATAGCCAGTGATGCAGGTTGTCAGAGAGCAGCGGCACAAAGGCGACCAGCAACAGGGCCGTAAGCATGACGGCAATGGGTAGCAGGTATTTTTCGTAGCGCCGGTAGAAGGAACCGTTGATGACTTTGGCGCTTTCCACTTCGTCATCACCGACGACCTGACGGGTTAGCAGGTGATTCAATGCGACCGGGGGGGACAGATAGCCCAGCTCGAAGGCGACGAGGCTGATCATCCAGAAGTGCAGTGGGGCGATGCCGTTATCAAAGGCGACCTGGGCGATGGTCGCGTTCACCAGAATCACTGCACCAAAGGGGTCCATGATCATGCCGATGATGACCATGGTCACCACCAACAACGTCATGGCGACCCAAATCGAAGGGAAGGTTTCCGGCAAGGCTTCCATGATGCCGGAGCGTTCCAATAGTCCCCCCATGCTGACGGTCAGTGCCATCAGCATGAGCAGGGCACCAATATGTCCGGTGGTTTCGTTAGTAGAAAAGCGCAGAGAGCTTTCCAGGGTGGTTCCAACGCCTTCTTCCTCAGCGGGCAGCTCTGATACCTCGCCGCTGGGTTTGAACAAATAATGGATAAGCAAACTGATGCCGAGAATCAGGTTTCGCCAGAACAGCCCGGTTAACGTATCGGAAAGCTGGTTCTCGGAGGTGCCAGATGGAATATTGCCGGCATCCAGTGCGTTGCTGACCAACCAGACGTCATAGCTTGAATGGATCAGCAGGAGAGCCAGTACGGCGGCGCACAGATGCAGGAAATGGCGGCTGAATTTTTCATAGATCAGCACAGCCAGCATGATCACCGGCAAGATGATGGGCGCATAGTTCTCGTTAAGCTGCGCATCCAGGACATCCCTGAAAACCACCACCACGGTGCCAATGACAATGACGTAAGGCAGCAGGGGGACAAGCCGTTTCAGGCTTGCGGGAACTGCCTGTGAGAACGGCGCGATGCGAGCTGGCTCGGTGCGCGCAAACTGACTGTAAATGAAGAACAGTAGTAGCGATAAACCGAAGACCTTGATGCCGGAAGTGAACAGTTCGTCTGTGGTTACGCTGTTATTCAAGGCGGCGATAATCACCACCAGCAAGCAGGGGCGAAGCACCACGCCCATGGAGCCAGACATGGCTGCCCCGGCCAGAGCCAGCTGTTTTCTCGCGCCAGCGCGGACCAGCTCATGGTATACGGTTGCACCGGCAGCGATGATAAAAATACCGGATGCGCCGGTATAGGCGGTGGGGATCGCGGTAACAGCAAGGATCACAAAACACATCAGCTCGGGTGACATGCGCCAGGGACGCAGCACATCGAAGACCAGGTGCACCATTCTGGTCTGTCGCAGCATCATCCCTACCCAGATATAAAGCCCCAGGCTGAGAAACATGGTGGAAAATTCCATCATCATGCCCAGGTAGACACTGGTGCCGTGCAGATACCCCTGAGACATGAACTGGATGCTGGCACTGAGGCACATATAGGAGTACAGCGGAATCGTCAGGAATGCCTTGCCCCAGCCGCCGCCTTCTTCCAGATCTTTAGGGGGTGACAACAACTGCCAGAGAGAAGCGGCACTGAGAATGGCGAAGCCGCCTATCCAGAATTGATGCAAATAAAAGTGGTTCACCTGGACGCCATCAGCCATCGCCCTGATTTCCTCGCTGCGATAGATCAAGGCAGAAACCAGAAGCAGCACATTGGCAGTGAGCTGGCCAAGGGTGGAAACCAGATGGTCCTTGCGGGTGCGTGCCGGGCGCAAAGCGATATGGTGCCGGGTCAGTGTGGCCGTCGCTGCGCAAATGAGCAGCAGCAAGCAAAGAATCAGCCGTTTGTAGTCGCCCAGAATGCTGACCACCTGTGCCACGCCTCCCTCCAGGGTACGAAAGGCAACGACGCCGGGGGTGACCTTTTCCTGGACCATTTGGTAATTCGCCTACTTTTCACGGCACAGCGTTTGTGCGGATTCCAGCGACTGGCGCAACGCCTTTTCATCGATTTCGGTGCCAAAAAAACCGGCGAGGGGGTCGTCGGTCATTTTCTGTTTCTTTTCGGCAATGGCGCGTTCCAGCTCCCTGTCCAAGTCAGCATCCGCGTTGCAGGTGGGTTCGTTCAGTGCTCCTGCGCTACGTAACTGGAAGTAGTTGTCCCAGGTGTTTTCACCGATCGAGAGAAGTTGGGAGTGAATAACCTGCCCGGAAGCCAGGAAAATGGTCAGCAATAGCAGCAGCAGGGCAGGCAGGGAGGAAAACCACTCGCGGGCGGTACGCTGTTCCATGCGTAGGGGGTGGCCATTTTTTGTCCTTGTTATTTTCCTGAGAGCAAAGATTTTGCAAATTAGCATACTGCTACCAGCAGGGAAAGGCGGGACCAATGACGTAACGAGGCAGGTGTAGTGCGTCTGGGTAGGTGCTGAGAGAAGAGGCCTGCTTGAGTGCTGCGGGTGTCCAGAAACGCAAAAAGGGCCCTCTGGGCCCTTTTTGGTGTTGCGGTTGACGTTAGTGAACGCCGGCCTGGATCTTCTGGAACAGGAACTCGTGGAGCGAGTCCGACATCAGCGGTACGTAAGAAACCAGCAGCAGCGCAGTCAGCATCACCGCGATCGGCAGCAGGAACTTTTCGTAGCGGCGATAGNAGCTGCCACCCGGTACCTTGGCGGATTCCACTTCCTCGTCCCCGACCACTTGCCTTGTCAGCAGATGGTTCAATGCGACTGGGGGCGATAGGTAGCCGAGCTCGAAAGCCACCAGGGTAATCATCCAGAAATGCAGTGGCGCAATACCATTGTCAAAGGCAATTTGCGCAATAGTTGCGTTGACCAGAATCACCGCCCCATAGGGGTCCATGATCATGCCAATGATCACCATGGTAACGACCAGCAGGGTCATGGCCAGCCAGATGCTCGGGAAGGTCTCAGGCAGCATTTCCATGACGCCTGAACGCTCGATAATGCCGCCGACGCTTACCGACAGCGCCATTAGCATCAGCAGGGCGCCAATGTGGCCGGTGGTTTCGTTGGTGGCGAATCGCAATGAGCTTTCCATTTTGTCGCCGACACCGGGCTCTGGTTGATAATGCGGATCCATATCCGGTGTTTTCACCAGATAGTGGATTACCAGGCAGGCACCAAGGATGGCGTTGCGCCAGAACAGCCCCCAGAACAGGCCTTCCAGTTGCTCTGCAGAGGTACCGGTGGGAATGGCGCCAGCGTTCAGAGCATCATTAATGATCCACAGGTTGTAGCAAGAATAGATCAGCAGTGGTACCAGGATCACGGTGAAGACATGCAGCGATTTCTGGCTCAGCTTTTCGTAGGCAAGAATCGCCAGCAACATCACCGGCAGAATGATCGGTGCGTAGTTCTCGTTCAGCTCCGTATCCAGCAGATCCCGGAAGAGCACCACAACCGTCCCCATGATGATCACATAGGGCAGCAGAGGGATCAGGCGTTTCAGGCTCTGGGGAACCGCTTCAGAGAACGGTGCAATACGTGCGGGGGCAGTACGGGCGAACTGGCTGTAAATGAAGAACAAGAGTAACGACAGGCCAAAGATTTTCAGGCCGGAAGTGAACAGTTCATCCGTGGTTACACTGTTGTTTAGCGCAGCGATGATAACCACCAGCAGGCAAGGACGTAGCACCACACCCATGGAGCCGGACATGGCGGTGGCAGCCAGAGCCAGCTGTTTGCGGGCGCCAGCACGAACCAGCTCGTTATAGATTGTAGCACCGGCGGCGATGACGAAGATGCCCGATGCCCCAGTATAGGCGGTAGGTACAGCGGCAACTGCGAGGACAACGAAACACATGAGCTCCGGTGACATTTTCCAGGGGCGCAGCACGTCGAAGACCAGATGGGCCATCTTGGTTTGGCGCAGCAGCATACCGATCCAGATATACAGTGCCAGGCTCAGGAACAGAGTGGACAGCTCCATCATCATGCCGAGATAGACGCTGATGCCGTGATAGTAACCCTGGCTGATGAATTGCGCCCCGGCGGTAAGACACATGAAGCTGTACAGCGGAATGGTCAGCATTGCCTTGCCCCAGGTGCCGCCTTCTTCAAGGTCCTTGGGCGGACGAATCAGCTGGTACAGAGCAGCGAGTGACAGCAGCAGGAAGCCGGCGATCCAGAACTGGTGCAGATAGAAATGGTTTACCTGAACGCCGTCGGCAATGGCGCTAATTTCTTCGCCGCGGTACAGCCAGGCAGACATGAGCAGCATCACGTTGGCGGCAAGTTGCCCGACGCTGGAAACAAAGTGATCTTTGCGGGTGTGTGCCGGGCGCAGGGAAATATGATGGCGGGTCAAGGTGGCGGTCGCGGCACAGATCATCACCAGCAGGCAAAGCAGCAAGCGTTTGTAGTTCCCGAGGGTGGTCACCACTTTGGCAACGCCGCCTTCCAGTGTCCGGAAAGCAATCACGCCTGGGGTCGCTTTTTCCTGAATGAGTTCGTAGCGTTCCCATTTGCCTCGGCAGTTCGCTCTGGAAGACTCCAGGGACTTGCGCAGGGCATCTTCATCGACGTCCGTGCCGAAGATACCGGCTAGCGGGTCGTCAGCCATTTGCTGTTTTTTCTGCTTGATGGCTTTTTCCAGCTCCTGATTCAGGTCTGGATCACGGTTACAAGTGGGTTGTTCCACCATCCCCGCGCCACGCAAAAGGAAATAGCCTTCCCAGGTGTTTTCGCCGATTTTCAGTAGCTGAGAGTGAATGACTTCGCCAGAAGCCAGAAAAATGGTCAGCAGAAGAAGAATCAGGGTGGGAAGGGAGGATAACCATTCCGCCACGGAACGGTTTGCAACAGTCAGAGAAGGTTTATCCATTGTGCACCCGGTTATTGTTATACCGCCGTAAAAGCGAAAGAAAGAAAACGCTTGGGGTTTCAGCGCTTTATTCTCTGCATTCTAGGCCAGTGTAAACAGCTTGACTACCTGGCACCCGTGGAGGGGGTGACAGAATCTGAGTGGTTAGGGAAAAACGGGGCCAATTGGCCCCGTTTTTCCCTAACCACTCAGATTCTGTCACCCCCT
>NZ_LWEZ01000257.1:0-1051 GCF_001634945.1 Alcanivorax sp. HI0044 | reverse complement strand
TGCAGGGCCAGAATCAGGCCCTGAAAGGTCAAAATATCCGTTTGCGGTTGTTCCGCCATGGTGAATCCTGTTATTCGGTAATGGTGTTCCGGTACCAGTCTTGCTGCGAGTGATCGCGAGAGATTGCCGCGAAAGGCGCCAAGTATACCGGCCCGGCCCGGTCGGTGATACCGGTGGCGGCCCCGACCGGATACTGACAGCACGGTGTCAGTAGCTTGGCGCTAGAATGCGGATCGGGAACGGCGGAAGATAAGTGCCGCGTCAGGTTAATTACAGGGAAGGATCATGCGTCGAGCAGAGCGCCTGTTTCAGATTGTGCAGGTCATCGGGGCCAGCCAGTGGACCACCGCCCAGGCGCTGGCCGAGCGGCTGCAGGTGTCCGAGCGCACCATTTACCGGGATGTGGACCATTTGTCGGCCAGCGGCGTGCCGCTGTATTCCCAGGCGGGAAAAGGCTACGCCCTGCTGGAGGGCTATCAGCTGCCGCCGCTGATGTTCAGCGTGGAAGAATGGCAGGCCCTGCTGACCGGTCTGTCCATGGCCCAGGGCTGGGCCGGTCAACGCCAGGCCGAGGCGCTGCGTGCGGTGCAGGAAAAGCTGGCCATGGCGGTGCCCAGCCATCTGCGTGCGCTGGCCTCGCCGGTGTCGGCCCCGGCCTTGCCGGAACGGCGCATGCTCGGGGCGTTGCTGGATCCGCTGCAGCGGGCCATTCGCGAACGCAGCAAGGTGCGGGTGCATTATCGTGACGTTCAGGAGCAGTTCAGCAAGCGGGTTATCTGGCCGCTGGGGCTGTATTTCTGGGGCCACTGCTGGACGCTGGTGGGTTGGTGTGAATTGCGCAAAGCGTTTCGCCATTTTCGGGTGGACCGTATCGTGATTTTGCAGACTCTGGGCGACCGTTATCCGCATCTGCCCGGCCACACCCTGGCCGATTATGAAGCCGCCATGGATGCGCGGTGCACCGACCCACAATCCACCGATCCACAGACCGCCGTCGAGGAGAAAACACCATCATGAACGACCGTTGCCCCTGGTGCGGGGATGATCCGCT
>NZ_LWEZ01000256.1:0-1314 GCF_001634945.1 Alcanivorax sp. HI0044 | reverse complement strand
TCAAACTTGGCCCCATCGGCAAGATTCCTGCCCTGTTTTCCCAGCTGATGTACGCCATCTATCTCGCTGATCGTCAGAGCACCAAATACATGATGCTCCAGGACGTGGCCAACCAGGCACAAGAGTACTTTGATGACATGGAAGAAGCGGCCGACGATCCTGCGGTGGCCCCCATTGTCGCCTCGGTGAAACTCGGTTACGCCTACGCCATTGCCCGCATCGCGGAAGAATCTCCGGTGCCGATCGTGGTCGCCCGCCGTTATATCGGCAAGATCAAGAACAGTGCTGAAGAGGTGGTTGAGATCATGCCCGAACAACCGCTGGCCCATGCCTTCCGCGCCGGCGTGGACGCCGGCATCATGCGCCGGGTGGGCAAGTTCACCGGCCGCATGACCTATGGCGCGCGCACCACCACGGTGGAAGAATCCTTTGCTGACGCCCTGAAGCTGGCCCCGGATATTCCCATCGTCAATTACGAATACGCCAACGCGCTGATCTACATGAACCGCAAACGTGACCTGAACGAAGCGATCAGCTACCTGGAAAAAGCCATGAAGATCCGCCCGGAATTTTCCATGGATGCGCTGGACGTTATGTACTCCTACAAGCGCCTGCAGGAAGTGCGCCTGTATGCGCTTAACTTCCGCAGTTTCCGCAAGTTCGAAAAACTGCGTCGCAAGTTCAGCAAGAAAACAGACCGGAACCTGACCAGCATTATCAGCGACCCGCTGAGCATGGATATGCTGAACAACCCGGACAAATACATCCTGCCAGAGCGCAACTAACAGGCGACACATGTCCCTCNACGAAGACAAGCTGTTCCCGGTATTACTGGATTGGGCCACCCGTCCGGTCTACCGGGACCGGCAACGGCTGCTGGCCCAGGCCAGCGGCCGGGTTTTGGAGCTGGGCGTCGGCACCGGCGCCAACTTCCCTTTCTACAGCCATACCGCCACCGAAATTCATGGCATCGAGCCGGCCGGCGGGCTACTCACCCTGGCCCGCGACAGTGCACAACAATGCGATGCCCCTGAACGCTTTCACATCCAGGAAGGCGATGCTCAACAGCTGCCCTACCCGGACCAGCATTTCGATACGGTAATTGCCTGCCTGGTGTTCTGCACCATTCCGGACCCGGACCTGGCGGCGCGGGAAGCCTTCCGCGTCCTCAAACCCGGCGGTACCCTGCTGTCACTGGAGCACGTACTCAGCGAACGCCCCTGGATTCAACGCCTGCAAAAAACGCTTAACCCGGCATGGAAACCGCTGGCATGCGGTTGCCAGCTCACCCGCGATACCGCTCGTATTTTCCAG
>NZ_LWEZ01000255.1:0-848 GCF_001634945.1 Alcanivorax sp. HI0044 | reverse complement strand
CGCGGCCCATGCCCAGCGCGACTCAGTGGCGGAGTTGCGTGAACTGGGCGAACTGCTGGCTTTCCTCAAGGAACCGGAGCCGCCCAAGGGCTTTCGCGATGCCTGGGAAAAACTGCCGGTATTCCGCAAGGTCCTGAGCATGAGCCCCAAGGTGTCCAACTCCGGCCCCTGCCAGGAAAAGGTGCTGGAAGGCGATGAAGTAGACCTGTACAAGCTGCCCATCCAGACCTGCTGGCCCGATGATGCCGGCCCCCTGGTCACCTGGCCGCTGGTGATCACCCGCGGCCCCAACAAGGAACGCCAGAACCTGGGCATCTACCGCCAACAGCTGATTGGCCGCAACAAGCTGATCATGCGCTGGCTTAGCCACCGGGGCGGCGCGCTGGATTTTCAGGAATGGCAGCAACAGCATCCCGGCGAGCCATTCCCGGTGAGCGTGGCGTTGGGCGCCGATCCTGCCACCATTCTCGGCGCGGTGACCCCGGTTCCCGATACCCTCAGCGAGTACGCCTTTGCCGGTTTGCTACGCGGCTCCAAGACCGAGCTGGTAAAATGTATCGGCAATGACCTGCAAGTCCCCGCCAGCGCCGAATTTGTTTTAGAGGGCTACCTCTACCCGGACGACATGGCAGACGAAGGCCCCTTCGGCGACCACACCGGGTATTACAACGAGGTGGAACGCTTCCCGGTGTTCACCGTGGAACGCATCACCCACCGCCGCGACCCCATTTACCACAGCACCTACACCGGCCGGCCACCGGATGAGCCGGCAGTGCTGGGCGTGGCCATGAACGAAATCTTCGTGCCGATCCTGAAAAACCAGTTCCCGGAAATTGTGGACTTCTACC
>NZ_LWEZ01000254.1:0-583 GCF_001634945.1 Alcanivorax sp. HI0044 | reverse complement strand
TTGAAACTGGTCGTTTTCCTCGTTGAGGGCATGGACTTTTACCAGACAGCCGAACTCGGGGAAATCCTCGGCGGTTACCGAGTCCGGGTTCTTTTCGCCGACATACACCAGCCCCAGGGACTGGTGCGGGGTCTGGCTGACTCGCTCAAGGGTTTGTTGCCAGCGCTCTTTTTCCAGCATGACCGGTTGCACCAGCCCCGGCATAAAAGGGCGGTGTTTGACCGGAATCAGGTAAATGCGCTGTGGCGGGGTGTGCTCCGGTACAGTGAGGCTGCCGGACTGTTGCCCTGCACTGTTTGAGGGGCGTTTGTCGCTATGCTGATGGGCGCTATCGTTGTCGGTCATAATCCTGTCACTTCCATGGTCCGTAGAAAGAACATGGTGGCGAGGCTGGAAAATTCAATTGTCGATGATTAACAGATCCGCGCACAGGGCCTTCGGGGTTTGGGTACGGCGTTCGACCACGCGGCTGTTCAGCTTGCCGGCTTCGCATTTTTCCGCCAGTGCATAGAACGGAGAACGGCCCGGGTCGGCAATGATTATCTGTTTGACGCCAGCACGCAGGCTGCGACGAATCAGGTTA
>NZ_LWEZ01000253.1:0-1159 GCF_001634945.1 Alcanivorax sp. HI0044 | reverse complement strand
TTGAACTGCTTATCAGAAAGTCGTTTGTACTGCCTGCGCCAGTTATAAATCTGACCAGGGTGGATACCGAGCTCACGAGCCACCTCCACGGCGCTGGTACCTGGATCTTCCGATCTGCGCACCGCCTCCCTGCGGAAGTCCTCGGTGTAGTGGTTGTATTTGTTCTTACGTTTCTTGGCCATAATAAAACACCTCATTAGGTTGTAGTGAGGTGTCTACTTTTCTTGGGGAACTTGGAGGCATAACGCCTAGCACAGCCGCGAAAGTCGGCCTGCTGCTACTTGTTATGTGCCTTATCATCTGCCCCATTTGCGAACCTAAAATATCCAGGAGGAACTCCCTTGAAAAGCACCATTCCAGAAACATGTGACAATACTCCAATGACGGCAATTCCTAGAAGGGCATACGGGCTGAATGGTTCGAGGAACGAAAAGACAACGATTGCCAGCAAATCGAGCACACACACCACAAATAGAATGCCTGCCAACCCCCGAAATAGAGGCCTTACTTTCAGCTCTCTCCCCATAGCCTCAACCATCTACCCTCACACATAACGCCAGCATTTGCGGAAAATTGGAGCGTAGCGGAAATTTATCCGCAACATGCTCTTGTTAGCCATCGCTTCCGCCTCGCCCCCAGTAGTTATCAGCTTCCTGAGGAGTGCGGCCCTTTAAGCTCTCTTTCCATGCAGGGATGACCTTTTCTACATATACCCTAGAGAACTTTTTAATGCTGCCACCCTTAAGTGATTTCCTATAAGCCTTTGAAACAATGCCCTTTTTTTCCAGCCCCGAACTAAACCTTCTATCCATAGGAGGGTAGTCGCCATCTGTTTCAACCGCCAACATACAAATAACAGTTGGCACTCCTGCCCCGTTAAACCGCTTCGCCAAACCGATGAAGTTCTCTATGTCTTCTTTCGTTGCGCTCACCGCATCCGGCATTCCTTTTGCTAGATTGGAAATTTCAAGCAATCCACTAATCGGCACAGGTGGCACGTTTTTCTTTGCCGCATCAACAGACATCAACCTAGAAATTGTCTTCCTTTCTGAATCGCCAATTTCAGCTGAGTCTATTCCATACCTAGCATCAAAATCCCAGATGCTTTTTTTATATGGTGAATCCATTTCTCCCCTCAAGCTGTATTCTGGCTAACGCC
>NZ_LWEZ01000252.1:0-979 GCF_001634945.1 Alcanivorax sp. HI0044 | reverse complement strand
GTGGCGGCGTTGTTGGCTTTGGCGGCGGTGTTCGGTGCTGTGCTCGGGTTTGCCTCGGAAAAATTCAAGGTAGAAGGCGATCCGATCGTCGAGCAGATTGATTCGCTGCTGCCGCAGACCCAGTGCGGCCAGTGTGGCCACCCGGGTTGCCGCCCTTATGCGGAAGCCATTGCCGAGGGCGAAGAACACAACCGCTGCCCGCCAGGCGGACAGGACACCGTGGTGGCGCTGTCCGAATTGCTCGGCCGTGAAGAACTGACGCTGGATAATGAAGGCGCGGAAGACGCCAACGTGGCCAAGGTCGCCTACATCCGCGAAGACGAGTGCATTGGCTGCACCAAGTGCATCCAGGCCTGCCCGGTGGATGCCATCGTCGGCGCCGCCAAGTTGATGCACACGGTCATTGTTGATGAATGCACCGGCTGCGATCTCTGTGTGGAGCCCTGCCCGGTGGACTGTATCGACATGCTGGAAGTGAAACCGACCTTGCAAACCTGGGGCTGGCAGCGCCCGGCGGGTATCGGTGAGCGCCCGGACAGCCGCATTGAGGTGGTGAATTTATGAGACGCTTCACGCCACACGCCGGACGCATGACGCTTGTGCAGTGCCACTCGGATTCGCTCGTGCATGGCCGGAGATTGTTGCCATGAGCCAAGCGCAAACAAACAAAACCCGAAAAACACGCTCTGTTTTTGCGCGTCTGGCATCGGGCATCCGGCGGCCAGCGCCCATTCATGACTTCCACGGCGGCATTCATCCGCCGGAAATGAAGCATCTGTCCAACAGCACCCCCATCGTGCCCGGCCCGCTGCCGCAACAGCTGGTGCTACCGCTGAACATGCATATCGGCGCGCCGGCCAAGCCGTTGGTGGCGCCCGGAGACAAGGTCCTCAAGGGGCAGATGATTGCCGAGCCCATTGGCGCTGTCAGTGCAGCTATCCATGCGCCTACCTCTGGCACGGTCAGCGCCATTGGCCCG
>NZ_LWEZ01000251.1:0-750 GCF_001634945.1 Alcanivorax sp. HI0044 | reverse complement strand
CCTCCGTGATCCTCATGAATGGCTCGCGCACCCTGCAGGGAAAAGTCACCAGCGTGGGTCAGGCCATCGCCAATGCCAACACCCAGACCGACCGGCAGCTGCTCCCGCAGGTACAGCAGACCTTCAACTGGGTGCGGCTGGCCCAGCGCATTCCGGTGCACATCGAACTGGAGTCAATCCCTGATGACATCCTGCTGGCCGCCGGCATGACCGCCACCGTGCGCCTGCACGACGCACCCACCACGCAATGATTGACCTGCCATGACTTTGCCGCCCCGCCTGGCTGTCATTCTCACACCGGAGCGCCATTCCGTGCTCTTTGCGCTCAAGGGCATTATTGCCATGAGCCTGGCGCTTTACCTGGCAATGCTCATGCAGCTTGAGCGGCCCTACTGGGCGCTTATTTCTGCGGTGTTTCTGCAGGTCCGGCCGGAAACCGGCCTGGTGATTGAAAAGGGCCTGTGCCAGATCGGCGGCACACTGGTGGGCGGCGCCATGGGTCTGTTGATCCTGGCCACCTTGCTGCCCTACCCGTTCATGGCACTGTTGGCCCTGACCCTGTGGATCGGCCTCAATGCGGCGGCTTCTGCCTGGGTACGGCAAGCCAATTTCATTTATGGCTTTGCCATGGCCGGCATCACTGCAACGCTGATTGTGGTGATCTCCATCGCCAACCCCACCACGACCTCCAGCGTTGGCATTTTTCATGTGGCCAATGCCCGTGTTAGCGAAATTATTGTCGGCGCGGTT
>NZ_LWEZ01000250.1:0-885 GCF_001634945.1 Alcanivorax sp. HI0044 | reverse complement strand
AAACACCGCGGCATGCTCACCCCCAACCAGGTCAACACCCTGCTGGAATGGGTCCAGAACGGTGGCGAACTGGTGGTGGAAGCCCGCCCGCTCCCGTCGCTTATCGAGGCATCCGATGCCAGTGACGCAGACTGGCAGGACAATGACCCACTGCTGTTCCCGCTCGGCATCACCGTCTGGGACTCCCCCGTGCCCAGCGAATCCATTGAAGAGGATCCGGTCCGGGATCTGATCATGGCCTTGCCCGTTTTTGTGGACAGCCCCTTGCAGTATTGCCTGCAAAGCGACAACGAGGAATTGCGTGAAGGTTGTGCACGGCTGGTCTGTGACGCACCACCGGAGCCCGCGCCTCTTGGGCTGCATGTGGGTGACAACGCACCTGACCGACGTGTGCAGCTTTTCAGCGATTACGTCATCTGGCATGACAGCTGGGATGATGAAGAAGGCGAGACACCACACCTGGAATGGCCAGTGGAAGTGACCGCCTACGCAGACAACGATTACGGTAGCCAGCTGGTGCAACTCGGCTTGGGCAGCGGACAGATTTCCGTGCTAACCGACTTGAGCCTGTGGTCCAACGAACGTCTGCTCTATTTCGATCATGCCTGGCTACTCGCCTGGCTCACCGCGGATGAGCCGGTGTGGTTTGTGCGCTCCGTGGCCATGCCGCCGCTGGCACAGTGGCTGTGGCTGAAAGCCCCGGCGCTGGGCGTTGCCCTGCTGGTGCTGCTGGCCCTGTGGTTGTGGTATCGCATTCCCCGCCAGGGTCCACGCCAGGAAGCCCGCGACGAACACAGCCGCGACTACCTGCAACACCTGCACGCCAGTGGCTATTTTCAGTGGCGTACCGATCAACAGGCGGCTTTGGTGGAAGTGTTACGCGAA
>NZ_LWEZ01000249.1:0-468 GCF_001634945.1 Alcanivorax sp. HI0044 | reverse complement strand
TGTAATACCGCCTGGTAGAGGAACGGCTTACTGAGCACCGTATCACGATGTTCCAGCAATACTTGCAGCAAACGGAATTCGGTATTGGTGAGGCCCAGATTCGTGTGCCGATAAAGCGCCACCAGGTCATGGTCACGCAGCACCAGCTTGCCCACGGATTCCAGCCCTTCGTCTTCCGGTCGGACACGTTCCAGCGCCACCCGGCGCAACACCGCATCCACCCGCACCGCCAATTCGGCCATGCTGAACGGCTTGGGGAGGTAATCATCCGCCCCGTTGATGAGGCCTTGAATGCGCGCCTGTTCATCGCCCAACGCAGACACCACAATCACCGGCACCGGGCTTTGCTGACGCAGGGCGTTAAGCAACTCGAGCCCATTGAGTCCCGGCAACAGGATATCCAGCAACACCAGGTCATAATCGCCGGAGGCCGCAGCCTCCAGGCCCGCAGGCCCATCCGAACACTGC
>NZ_LWEZ01000248.1:0-1052 GCF_001634945.1 Alcanivorax sp. HI0044 | reverse complement strand
CCGACCACCACATCGTCTTCACCCGGCGCCAGCTGGGCCCTCACCACAATGCCGCCCAGGTCCATGCTTTCCCAGTTCAGGCTATTGCTGTTACGGCGCTGGCCGAGAAAGACGGTGTCCATATCCGCCACGGTATCGTTGAACTGGTCGATCTTGCCTTCCGCCAGTTTCACCACGCTGTCGTAACGGCCGGCGAAAATCTTGCCCACCTGGGTGCCCAGGCCCAGAAAGCTGTTGCGTGTGGAAAAGGTGGCGCTGCTATCACCGTCCGCGTCGTAACCCACTTCCATCTGGTAAATCACCGACAGGCTGTCGTTATACAGCGGCTCTTCGCCTTTCACCCCCAGCCGGGAGTTGTTGCTGGACACAAACCAGGCGTCGGACAGATCATCCTGGCTAAAGACCAGGGCGCCCTCCGGATAATCACTGGTTTTATCCACGCTAAGATTCAGCTTGCCATAGAAGGTCGGCGCCGCCATGGCCCCCACAGGCAACATGGCCGTGGCGACCGAAGCCGCAAGTAGCATTTTTTTCACGTTAATTCCCCGCTCAATGTGTCGCTCGCAATTGATGACGACTATATGACTGTTTTGTGTCACCAACAAGAACGAGCAAGCACGGCGAGACCCTGGTGTTGCGTGTTGTGTGAACTCCGTTGTGGCCGCAGAGCGGCAAAAAGACGGCAAAAAAAAAGCCCCCTGGCGGGGGCTCAAAAAATACCGTCATAGCTTCTCCTGCCAATGGCAGGTCCCGAGCCTGATGACGATAGGCACACTCGGTTAATCCAGTGATCACGACAAGGCCGTAATCAGAACATAATCAGAACCAGCTTGGATCCATCTCCATAAAGGTGTCGTCGCCATTAATCAGCTGTTGCGCATCCCATTCCACCCGGGGCAATTCCCAGCGGAAGAAGTAACGGGCAGCCTGCAATTTTCCTTTCGCAAAAACCGCATCGTCAGGGTCGCTCAACGTGACTGCTGCATTAGCCTGGCGTAACCACATCCACGCCGCCACGGTGTGGCCCAGCAACTGCAAATAGGCATTGGCAT
>NZ_LWEZ01000247.1:0-931 GCF_001634945.1 Alcanivorax sp. HI0044 | reverse complement strand
CCGTGGATTGCAGCTTCTGCTCCACTGGCAAACAGGGCTTTCAGCGCGACATGACCAGCGCCGAGATCATCGGTCAGGTGTGGCAGGCAAGCCGCGCCTTTGGCCCGCGCCGTAACCTGGGTCAGCACCCGATTACCAATGTGGTGATGATGGGTATGGGCGAGCCGCTGCTTAATTACGACAAGGTGCTTACGGCCATGCGGATCATGAAAGATGATCTGGGCTACGGCATCGGTAAAAAACGTATCACCCTGTCTACCTCCGGGGTGATTCCGAAGATGAATCAGCTCAGCGAGGATTTGGATGTGTCCCTGGCGGTAAGCCTGCACGCACCCAATGACGAGCTGCGTAACCAGCTGGTGCCGCTGAACCGCAAGTATCCGCTGAAAGACCTGATGGCGGCCTGCAAGAGTTACAGCAAGAATATTACCCACCGCCATAACACCATCACCATGGAATATGTGATGTTGCGGGATGTGAACGACAAGCCGGAACATGCCCGCCAATTGGTTAAACTGCTTAACGGCATTCCCGTGAAGGTTAATCTGATTCCGTTTAACCCCTTTCCGCATGCCGGTTATGAGCGGTCACGCAAGAACGATATTTTGGAGTTCCACAAGTACCTGAATGACAATGGAGTAATGACCACGGTCAGGACAACGCGCGGCGATGATATTGATGCCGCTTGTGGTCAGTTAGTGGGGCAGGTGAAGGACCGCACCCGGCGCAGTGAGCGCTGGAAGGAATCCATTTTTCACCGCGCCGAACAAACCGATAACAACACAGCGCAGACCTAATGAAACGTTTTTTTCAGGTTATTTTTATCCTGTGTTTTGCAGGATTTTTGGCCGCCGGGTGTGTGACGGTGGACGATGGACCCAAGGTGAAAGTGGATGAAGCGGTAAATAGCCGTGTGGCCGCCGGGCTGCAG
>NZ_LWEZ01000246.1:0-992 GCF_001634945.1 Alcanivorax sp. HI0044 | reverse complement strand
GCCAACGCGGTGATGCGCCAGGGGGGCGAGGTCATTGGCATCATCCCCCATGCGCTGATGCGTCGGGAAATCGGCAACGATCACCTGAGCGAATTGCAGATAGTCGATTCCATGCACGAACGCAAAGCGGCCATGGCGGACCAGTCCGATGGGTTTATTGCCTTGCCCGGTGGCATGGGTACGCTGGAAGAAATTTTTGAAATTCTTACCTGGGCACAGCTGGGCTTTCACCAAAAACCCTGCGCCTTGCTCAACGTGAACCACTATTACGATTCCCTCCAGACGTTCCTGCTACATAGCGTACAAGAGGGCTTTCTGAGCAAGGACCACCACCGCCTCCTGCAAGTACACGACGACCCGGTGGCACTGCTGGATCATTTCCGGGATTTCGCTCCCGCGCCCATGGATAAATGGCTCGACAGGCAATCCCAGCTGTAACAATAAAAATGTGAAAGATGATCAAATAGACAATCTGTTCCAAGCCAGAGCAGAGATCAACGCGTTACGGTGATATGGACAGTGTGATCACACACCAACCATGGACGAGGTAACCATTATGCTTGGATGGGCTCTGACATTTCTTATCGTGGCAATTATTGCCGGCGTGCTCGGCTTTGGCGGTATCGCCTCCGGCGCGGCGTCCATTGCCAAAATTATTTTCTTCATTTTCCTGGTCTTGCTGGTCGTCAGCCTGGTGGCCAATGCGGTGAGAGGCCGCGGCCCAAAAATCTGACCACCGCATCACCGCAGGGCTATGGCCAAGCCATAGCCCTCCACTTTCATGTTCTGACATCTGGTCGCCGTTAATCGACAACCCCGCAAGGGAAAGGTCACGACAACCGTAGGTGCCATTCCTGTAAAGCGACCAGTTGTTTGGCTACCATTTCGCGGGTTTTTTCATCCACCAGATCGCCCTTGTCATCACATTTTTCATGGGCAGCAGACACAAACACTTCCGGTTTGTTCAGTGGATGCATATCCAGAAACACCAA
>NZ_LWEZ01000245.1:0-826 GCF_001634945.1 Alcanivorax sp. HI0044 | reverse complement strand
GGCCGCGGCATGCCTGTGGACATGCATCCGGTACAGAAAAAACCGGGTGTGGAAGTGATCCTGTCTACCCTGCACTCCGGGGGCAAGTTCTCCAATAACAACTACCAGTTCAGTGGTGGCCTGCACGGCGTTGGCGTGTCGGTGGTGAACGCTCTGTCCACCAAACTGGAGATTCTGGTCAAGCGCGATGGTCAGCTGCACCGCATGGAATTCGGTGATGGCGAAAAGCGCAGCGATCTGGAAGTGATCGATACGGTTGGCAAGCGCAACACCGGCACCACCTTGCGCTTCTGGCCCGACGCCAAGTATTTCGATTCGCCGAAAATGTCGGTGACTCGCCTCAAGCACCTGTTGCGGGCCAAGGCGGTACTTTGCCCGGGCCTGCTGGTGACGCTGGATAACCAGCTCACCGGCGAGAGCGACGCCTGGCAATTCGATGATGGCCTGATCGAATACCTGCTGGAATCCAGCCGCGGCTGGGAGCGCGTACCGCAGGAGCCGTTCAACGGTGCCATGAGTGCGGAAACCGAGGCGGTGGATTGGGCGGTGACCTGGCTCCCGGAAGGCGGCGAGCTGATTCAGGAAGCCTATGTGAACCTGATCCCCACGGCCCAGGGCGGCACCCATGTGAATGGCCTGCGTTCCGGCTTGTTGGATGCCATGCGCGAGTTCTGTGAGTTTCGTAATCTGCTGCCCCGTGGGGTCAAGCTGACCCCGGAAGATATCTGGGACCGGGCAGCCTTCGTGCTCAGCGTGAAAATGCAGGATCCACAATTTGCCGGGCAGACCAAGGAACGGTTGAGTTCCCGCCAGACCGCAGCTTTTG
>NZ_LWEZ01000244.1:0-976 GCF_001634945.1 Alcanivorax sp. HI0044 | reverse complement strand
CCTTAGGAGCTGCGTTAGCAAGCAATGGCGTAACCGGATCGGTAGTAGTAAAAGTATAAGAAATCACCACCGAATCTTTCGCTACCTCTCCCGGGATCCCCCCTCCGGAGGCCTGCCCGATAAAGCCAGCAGCCAACGCTTCCCAACCCTGAATAGCGCCACGCACAGACGCCAGTGCGCCAGCAACAGGCGGCTCAGACTCACCCAAAGCGTCATACGCCGCAGATGCACCGACCGAGTTGCCATCCGTGTCCTTCAGGCCATTGGTAACAAAAACCAGGTACTTGGTCGCCGCATTAAAAGGCTTGTTCGGCGTAATTCTCAATACGTTGTTTTGCTCGCCGTCACGGGAAATCACCGAGGCAGACACATCCGCTAACGGGAACAGGAAAGGTGCAGCCTGATTTACATTCAACGGATCAAGTGCATCTTCATCACCCGTATCTAGGGCCAGCACAAATACATTGGATTGCGCGCACTCTCCAGTGGCTAGCATGGCTTGCTGACACACCTTAATAGAGGCTTCATCCAGCTCACCTCCGGTAAAATAAATGTCGAAAGGTGCGTTGGTTGAGAAACCATCCAAAGCATTGATTCCCGCTTCCACCGGATTAGAGGGAGCACCGACATCTGCCGTGCCATCCGACGTGGCCGCCGCCGCAAAAACCAAGTCTGTATTCAAAGGCAAATCCGAAGTTACCGGATTAAATCGAGCGTGAGTGTCAAAACTGGCACCCCCGCTCTGATCCGGTACCGTGTCGCTCCCGCCACCACAGGCAGCCAGCGCCATAGCCACTGCCAGGGGCAGTACCTTTTTATAAGTATTCATGATCTCTCCCAAACCACTTTTTATTATCTAATTCCTGCCGTTGCCTGCACTTACACTCAGGGGGGCTTGATACAAGCAGCAGAAGGCTCTTTAGCCAAACGAATTATTTGTGCCTACGCTAACCCCACTACCGAAGCAGGGTTTCTA
>NZ_LWEZ01000243.1:0-756 GCF_001634945.1 Alcanivorax sp. HI0044 | reverse complement strand
CCTGGCGGTGGTCGAACCCTATTCTGCCGGTATGGGCGGGGGCGGCTTCTGGCTGCTGCACCGGGAACAGGACGGTTTACAGACCTTTGTAGACGCACGCGAAACCGCCCCCGGTGCCGCCACGGCCACCATGTATCAGGACAAGGATGGCAAGGTGATGCGCGACTGGGCGGTAAACGGTCCCAGCGCCGCCGGCATCCCTGGCCAGGCCGCCGCCTTCGCCCATCTCGCGGACAAGTACGGCAAACTTCCCCTCACTGCCACTCTGGCCCCGGCCATTGCACTGGCCGAGAAAGGCTTCCGCGTAGAGGAGCATTACCGCAAGCTGGCCGGTTACCGCGAAGACGTGCTCAACCGTTTCCCGGAAGCCGCTGCCATCTTCCTGCATAACGGCAAGGTGCCCCCCAACAACCACCTGATCAGGCAACCGGATCTGGCCCGGGTACTCACTGCCATCGCTGAACAGGGCAAGGCCGGTTTCTATCAGGGTGACGTGGCCAAACAGCTGGTGGACGGCGTGCAGCAGGCCGGCGGCATCTGGACCCTGGACGATCTGGCCGACTACACCGTGGTGGAACGCTCGCCCACCGTCAGCCAGTTCCGGGGCGGCCGGGTTATCTCCGCACCGCCGCCGTCCTCCGGCGGCATCGTCATGGGCGAAGCACTGAATATCCTCAGTCAGTTCAACGCCGGTGATACCGGCGACATGACCCCGCACCTGGCCATCGAAGCCATGCGCCGCGCCTACCAGGACCG
>NZ_LWEZ01000242.1:0-638 GCF_001634945.1 Alcanivorax sp. HI0044 | reverse complement strand
TCAAATACCGCCTGCTCGCCTCCTTGATAGGTAACGTGTTTTTCGCCGTTGATCGCCTCAATACTGGCAACGTCCGCATTGAATTTCAGTGTTACGCCCTGCTCCGTCATCTGCTCGGCGATAAACTCACGAATGTCCTGGTCGAACCCGCGCAGAAACAGATCACCACGGTAGACCTGCGTCACCTCACAGCCCAGGCCGTGCAGGATGCCCGCAAACTCCGTGGCAATGTAACCACCACCCACCACGGCAACACGCCTGGGCAGTGTGTCCAGATAGAACAGGTCGTCGGAGATGCGTACATGTTCACGGCCTGGCAGGTCTGGCACGAAGGGCTTGCCACCCACTGCCACCAGAATATGCCGGGCGGTCAACACGGTTTCACCGACGGAGACCTTGCCACCACCCAATACCTGCCCGTGACCTTCAAAAATCGTCACCCCGGCCTGATTCAGAATCCGCTGGTAAATACCGTTCAACCGGCTGATTTCGCGGCTTTTGTTATCACGCAATGTGGGCCAGTCAAACTCCCAGCCTGTCACGGTGTAGCCATAATCTTCAGCCAGCGCGAATTCCTGGGGGAAATGGCTGCCGTACGAAAACAGCTTCTTGGGCACGCAGCCCACATTCACACAAGT
>NZ_LWEZ01000241.1:0-1267 GCF_001634945.1 Alcanivorax sp. HI0044 | reverse complement strand
CATGTCCCAGTCATCGAGCTTGCCCACAAACAGAAACTTGGACTCACTATGCTCCATGATCTGACGCACTGTTTCGGCCACCAACGTCGGATACAAAGGCACGCTGACACCGCCCGCCATCCAGATTGCCACGTCAGTGATAATCCACTCGGCACAGTTCTTGGACACCAGCGCAACGTGGTCGCCCTTCTTCATCCCCTGAGATTGCAGATAGGCAGCAATCTTGCGCGCCTCTTCATCCACCTGTTTCCAGGTGTATTCACGCAGCTCACCACCACCCAGAGGCTGAACAAATGCCACGGCATCGCCGTGTTGCGAACGACGCTGAGCCAGAGCCTGCAGCGGAGTCATCACACTCTTTCCTGTTGTCATAATTCTCAACCTTTCCCGAGTCTAAAATGTCAATGAAACGGCCCGCCCAACGAACGGCAAACCGGAGCAGGCACCCCTGCGAATTCCTTTAAAGATGATCCAGCAGATAAAGCATCACCTTGACTGCTCAAGTCCCAGAAGGCGCCCGCATAGAACCGGAGCACCTCCCGCTGCCCACCTATCCCACTGTCATCCCCAAACAGCAAACCCCAACCATACCACTTTCCCCCGCCGCAATGGAGTCTTTCACAGCCCCGAAAGCACCGGTAAACGCTTGTTTACTGTAGGAATACACACTGGCACCGCACCAAGAGTAGAGCCTTACCGCCGAAGGATAAAGAGCAATAGAGCGCCCTCCTCATCGAAAGGATGCCTGAACAAAATTCAGACCAGAAGCAGCAACAAACGGACCGATCGCGGCCAACGCATCAGCAGCGCAGCTCTTGACCTGGGAAATAAACAAGCAGGTTGATTTTGTTGCACACTGCCACCCCACGTCGCTCACATAGCCAGGCACACAGCCTTAAGGCACAAGAGGAGCAGTGCCGGAAAGCAAAATGAGGCAGATTGAGGGGAGAGTGCGGGCTTCCAGTGAGCAAACAAACAAACCGACACTTGCGCGACAAGGATTATCTGTTTCTTTAAGAGCCTGACGATGACCTATTTAGGTAGCGAGCATGCTCGCTACCCCCTTCGGGACGCCTGCGGCGCACCAAACTGGCTCCTGCGGAGCATCGCTTGTCACACCTCGGTCCCCCTTGAGGGGATGGCGGCTTCGCCGCGAGGTAGGGAGAGGAGTTCACCGTATCTTAAACCAAACAAAAAACCCCCGTCACTTTCGTGGCGGGGGTCTTTTGTTTGGTTTAAGAGCCTGACGATGACCTACTCTCACATG
>NZ_LWEZ01000240.1:0-1168 GCF_001634945.1 Alcanivorax sp. HI0044 | reverse complement strand
GCTCTTGAAATAAGGAAGGTAAAAAATATCAGTTAAGAGAAGCGCAGGCCGCCCCGCATCAAGATGGGCATCCAGCGCATCGGCGGCAGCACATTTATCTTGCCAAGTTTCCCAGCGAAACGGCACGCCCAGTGTAGAGAACACCGTTTCCTCAAATCCCATTGAACGGACATGGACAATAAACGGGGTGTCCGTGCCTGGTATTTCCACATAAGTAATACCAAGCCCGGCACCCAGCCCGAAGCAGAAAGCTTCCGTCAAATTAAGCCCATGAAACTCCAGCAGGTCTCTGATAGCTGAACTGCCACAGTGACGCCCAGGCCGATGTGTATGAGGAACATCGACGGTACTGGGGAGATCCTGCTTGTCTCCATGCATCAGGCTGCCTCACTCACTGGAGCCGGACCGTAAATGGTTTCCGATGCCCGCATCGGATCTCCATGAGTCTCATACTCCGCCAACCACGCGGCAACCTTCTCAGGCATACCNGTATCCCAAGGGTGAAATCCAGGGCGGAACCAAGCGAGGAAATCAGGCAGCATGCCTGTGAGAATACCTTTTCGCCCATAAAGCTTGTTCAGGCCTCGCAGAATCACACCAGGCTGGCGCGTTACGCCATCAAGCTTGAGCATATTCCAAAATACTGGAGCCACGACAAGGTGAACCATCAGGGTCGCAACCACCAACGCAGACGCGCGCGTCAAGTAGCCTCCACCTGCTGCGCCCTGATAAAGATCATAGGCCACGGCCTTGTGCTCTACTTCTTCGACCCCGTGCCACAGAAATAGCGCTCTCATGACGGGGTCAGCCTCGCTAAACATCTCGCTCTTCTCGCTGACCATGGTTTCGCCCAGGGTTGCCGTAAAGTGCTCAAACGCCGCCGTCATGGCGAGCTGATACTTCTTCGGCAGGTACTTTTGTGTGGTGCGAATAAAGGTCCTTAGATTCGCAGTGACCTTATCCACATCCACGCCCTGGCTGGCCATCACATCGTTGAAACGATCATGGACAATCCCGTGCTGACCTTCCTGGCGAATAAAGTGACGAATATCCTCGCTCAGCTGATCATCTGTCACTTGATCCTTGAAGTTACGCACTGACTGGATAAAGAAGCGCTCCCCCTCCGGGAAATGCACTGAGAGGGCATCAAAGAAGCGGGTCAGCACGG
>NZ_LWEZ01000239.1:0-654 GCF_001634945.1 Alcanivorax sp. HI0044 | reverse complement strand
AGTGTCTTCCCATGCGCTGGATCAGCATAGGCTGGGGTCAACGCCAGTACCCGTGGCGGTGTTCAGCAATCTGAGTCGGGATCATCTGGACTACCACGGGGACATGGAAGCCTATCTGGCGGCCAAATCCGTGCTGTTCACCCGCGATGGAGTGAAGCTGGCGGTGATCAATTGCGATGATCCGGCGGCTTATTCGTTGATCGGATGCCTGGCCGACGGTGTGCGTTGCGTGACCTTCGGCGATCAGCAGGGTGCCACGGTCCGTTGTGCTTCGGTCGTCTTTACTGCTGATGGAATGGAGGCAGAGCTGACGGTCGGCGGTGAGCCCCTCGCGGTGACGTTGCCACTGTTCGGTCGTTTCAATCTCAGCAATGTGATGGCCGTTGCCGGCATTCTGCATGGTCAGGGCGTCAACACTGCTTCACTGGGCGGTGCACTGGCGGCGGTGACACCGGTGCCCGGTCGTATGGAACCGGTGCAGCAGACGGGCTGTCCCACCGTGATCGTTGATTACGCCCATACTCCGGACGGGCTGGAAAAAGCCTTGCAGGCATGCCGCGCCCATTTCCACGGTCGGCTGTTCTGCATTGTGGGGTGTGGCGGAGACCGGGATACCGGCAAACGCCCGCAAATGGCCGCTGTGGCCGAGCGTGG
>NZ_LWEZ01000238.1:0-966 GCF_001634945.1 Alcanivorax sp. HI0044 | reverse complement strand
TGAAGGCAAGCCAATCTTCGCGAAGCAAGGTGTCGTCCACATAGACATTCATGTTGTACAGATTCCCGAACGGCGGTTCGCCACCGGGTTCGCAAAGCGGGAAGCAATCCTTGAAGTCGTCTTCGCTGGCCAGCTCAACGCGGTTGGCATGGAGGGCCTGGCGTAATTTTTCCGGATCCAGATATTGGTTGGCAGGCAGCACCGCCATGGCCAGTTTTCCATCCACGTCCACAATCACGGTCTTGGCCATGTGTCGGCCGGGAATATGGGCGGACTGTGCTACCTCGGAAGCGGTAACAGCGGGCGCGTGGTTGTAGCAGTGATAATTCACGCCGTTGTTGTCGAGAAAATCGGCCAGTGCGCGGGCGGGCATGACGAACCTCCTCCCGGAATCGTGTCGCCGGGATTGGGGAGCGGCCTGACAAACAGCTTGTGGCTGGAGCCCAGGAGACGCTCCGTGACAGGATGTCTGATTAAGGGTAGAGCCGGCGAACAAGGAGGAGAAATACAAATATGCGCTAATCTTTATAGCGGAAAAGAATAGGACGAGCGGTCGGTGTATCTTGTGTGGTGGCTGTAGGAGTTCCCTTCCAGGGGACGAACCGAGCGCAGCGAGGAGAATAAAAAGCAAATTTCTTTTTGAGGGATGCCTGCCCAGCTGGCACGCCTGAGCATATTGCCGGCGATTTTCGCGCAAGCGCGATTCGTCCCCTGGAAGGGAACTCCTACAATATTCTTTAAGGGATAGGGTTCAATAAAAACGCGGGCAGTGATCATGCCGTCTGGCATAACCCCTGCCCGCGTTGTTGCGTGTTGCATGCTGCCTGGCGCGTGCAGCGTCTCTTGTCACATTCCCAGATTGTCGAGAATGCGCAGGTTCGGCCCGGCCTGATTCATGGTGTAGAAGTGCAGCCCCGGCGCGCCCATGGCCAGTAGCCGTTCGCACAGACGGGTAACCACTTCTTC
>NZ_LWEZ01000237.1:0-721 GCF_001634945.1 Alcanivorax sp. HI0044 | reverse complement strand
CATTGTGCGTCGTGAAGAAATCAGCCAGAAGCGCGTGGGTGAGATCAAAGGCAGTGCCAATGTGGCCATGGGCACCGAGCAACAAGACTACGGCGACGATGCCAAGGTGATATTTGTGGTACGCAAGATGCTTGACGATACCGGCGTGCCCCGGCGGAAGTCCCAGCGTTTTATTGATTACGGTGTCACCGTAGTAGAAGCCCGGGTGACCCAGATGGATCCCAACCAGCGCTTCGTGGAACGCATGCAACTCAAGCAAAAAGCCTCTGCAGACCGGGCCATTGCCCGCGAGCAACGGGTGCAGGAAGAAGAGCAGCGACTGCTGGCCATTGCCCGTGGTGAGCGGGAAGTGGCTGAGCGCCAGGCGGAAGCCAAGGTAGACCAGATTCAGCGCACCACGGAAGCGGAAACCGAAAAGCAGCTGGCGATTACCAAGGCACAAAAGCTGAAAGAGCAGGCAGAAATTGAAAAGCAGACCGCAGAAATCAATCTGGAAAAAGCCCGGGTAGAAGCGGAAACCCGTCGCACCCTGGCCGATGCAGAAGCTTACCAGAAGCGGGAAATTCTGCGTGCGGATAACGCCCTGGCCCAGAAGCTGGATGCCGAAATTCAGATTCAGAAAATCTGGGCGGAAGCCTTTGCCCAGCGCAAGGTGCCGCAGTATGTGTTCGGTGGTGGCAGCAACGGCACGCCCACTGGAGCGGATACGGAAACCAAGGCG
>NZ_LWEZ01000236.1:0-18679 GCF_001634945.1 Alcanivorax sp. HI0044 | reverse complement strand
AAAACAAACAGATAACAATTCTCAGTGACTGTGCCAGAGAAAGTGTGGAGCCTGCTTGTACATGTCACGCCAGCAGAGCTCTCCAGATCCAGTTGACCGTGCGCTTTAGCGCTGCCCAGGAGGCGTTACACCACTCGATAACCCATGCCTGGTCAGCAACAGAACACGGCATCTCGTCATAGACGACGACTGGGCGTCACGCATTAATGTGTGACATTACCGGAGCGCCAGAGCACAACGTCATTACAGTCATGGACACAGACAGCTAAGCCTGAGACCAATATTGGTTGTTTAACCAAACAAACAGAAAATCAGAACAACTCACCATCTATAACCAGAACAGCCCCCTTTAGGAGCCTGAAATGTCTGCAAAAAAAACAAAACGGTTACCTCTCCTTTTCTTCACGTGCACTACAGCATTGCTCTCACCCGGCTTGGCCATTGGCGGTGCTGGCGACGGAGCGAGCACTTATGGGCTAGGCCCGATGAATGCCGGCACTGCCTTGGCATTCAGTCCTTTTGCATCCAACAGCTGGTCGGTGTACTACAACCCGGCCGCCATGGCCCGCTCCCCGGAGGGCGAACTGGGAGTCATTGTGCAGTATGGCGACCAGGAATTACGTGCCAAATCACTGGGAGGAACAGACCCTTTGGAGCGAGAGAATGATATCCTCTCTGACACCAGTTCCGAACTATTATTAATCGGCTTCAAAAGCCGCGTCGCCGGCATTTCCAGCATCGACAAGCCCATTTACTTTGGCCTGAACGTGGGTGTAGACCAATACACATCCAACCTATTGCCCTATCAGGCCAATACCAGCCAGAAAGGGCAGTTTCTACGCTATGAATCTCAGCCACTTTATCTCGCCTTTGGTGGCGCTATCAGCAACGTCCTGAGGGGCGTTGACGTCGGCGCATCAGCACGTCTTACCCTCCAGGCCAAAGCCAACCTGGAAGCAGTTTCAGACCTTGGCGGCAACACAGACTCTGAAAAACTTTCCCTGGAAGCCTCTCCATCCCTATCACCGGCACTAGGTATCAATATCCGCTCTGGAGAAATGTTTTGCGGTACAAGCGAGTGCATGCCTTTTGGAATGGATAAGATGGAGCTGGCTCTTTTCTGGCGGGGGGAAAGTAGCTATGAGGTATCCGTGGATGCCAATGTGGTTGTGCCGGGAGTTATCCCTGAACCAGGCCTGAGCCTAGCGCTTAGTACAATTGATACCTATCAACCTGAAGTTCTCGGCGCAGCCATTTTGCTTCCCGTTGGCAAATTCGAATTGACGGCAGGCATTGAGCAGCACAATTGGTCTGCGCTTGAAAGCGAGTTTGCCGACGATACTATTCGCGATCAGGCTAATCTAGCGTTTGACGACATCACCATTCCCCGAATTGGCGTTAGCTATCAGTGGTCGGAGTCCATGAAACTCTTTGCCGGCGCAGCCCTGGAGGACTCACCTTTAAAATCCAGCCGATCCCAGGACGTTAACTATCTTGACACCGATAAAAAGGTTTTCGGTCTGGGTGCCAGCTACCGTCTGTCCAGCGCGCCAATAATAGATATGCCATTAGAACTCTCCTTCGCTTACCAGTATCAAATGCTGGATGAAGCTGATTTCGAATTGACCTCCATCAACTCTTCCACCGATCCAGCCCCTTATGAAACGGTAAGGGCTGATGGTGAAATAAACGTATTTTCTTCCTCCCTGTCGCTAAAGTTTTAACAACAGGCATGCGATTAATACCAGGAGAAGAGCAATGAATAATAACCCCATCACAATCCACCAGTTTCTGATTAGTCTGGCGGTCGCCATAGCAGCCCTTCTGACCGGGTGCGGTGGCGATCAGGGCGATGTAAGCAATCCCTGGAGCACACCAGAGACATTAATTTTTTCTTACCCTTATCCTGGCCAGACCGAGGTTCCAGCTACCGCGCCAGTAATCCTGCGATTTTCCTCTGCACTTGAGCAAGAGGTTATTGATGACATTGACTCACGCCTACAGCTGGTCAGTGATACTGATGGGAATACCGTCATGGTTGACTATCAGGTGGTAGACAATGGCAGAGGCCTGGCCCTGTATCCTCAATCGCGGCTGGCTCCGGCGGAAGCGTACCATCTGGTTGTCAACGATGATGGCCTTGGAGCCATTGATGATAACTCCGTGGCCCGCGTTCGGTTTCGGACTGCAGGCAGTCAAGCCGGCGCATCGCAAACCATGGGAAGCGGCTCTTTCACCCTGCTTTCAGCCACTCCTCTAGACCAACCGTCATTGCTAGAGCCGATTGATGATGCCAGCCATCCCAACGACATGAGCACCTTCAGGATGTCGTTTAACCAAACGGTTGATCCGACCAGCACAGCATATGGCGAAACCGGATCGGTTCAACTTCGTGACAACCTCGGCAAGTTGGTTCCCGCATCGCTATTTTTGCAGGGTCGTTACCTGACACTGGATCCTGACCAGGATCTGAAACCTGTGGAACACACACTAACGATTGCTGGGCTGCGGGCCCAGACTACCGGTGAACAGTTGCCGGAGTACAATCGGACTTTTGTTCCGGAAGCCACTCTTCCCCGTGCTACATCCGTTCTAAAAGTTGGCAGTCTTGGAGCTGAGCAACCTGGACTAGTGTCAACTTTAACCGGCAACCCGATCAATCAGGTGCCAGTACAATCCTTTGTGCTGGGAGATGAATCATTTACCGGGTTGAGCGGGGATCTAGCTGCAGATCTGGCTTTTGCTCCCAACTTTCCTAATGCCGTTCCACTGCGAGTACCCGCTGGTTCCGTACTCCGAGGCACCCCCGTGGACGTCAATATACTGGGCGAAATACCGTCCGGGCTGGAAACCGGTGAAGTCACCATCACGATACTCAGCGACGCTAATGGGTATCTGATCCCGAATCCATTCAGTGATTCCCCATCGGTTCCCCGCTATGCCCTGCTTAATATGGACGCAGCAATGACTGCAGCAGGTCAAGAGCCCAATGCGGCTCTCAGCCAGAACCTGCTTAATGTGCAGGTAGCGGGTTTAGCCGTTGTAAAGGATGGTGTACTAGTACTAGATGCGGTCAGTGTGGTCGAACCCGAGGTTCTTGGCCTGGAGAAGGCATCAGGCTTGCTCTCATTCCGCATGGAGGCCTATCAAAACCAGCGCCAAGCGCCTGCCCCAAGCCAAGACACTCGACCCTTGCAGCTTCAGTCTTGGGCACCGGGAGAAACGTTCCAACCCAATGCAAGGCCTGGTGACCCCGTTATCCTGAACTTCAACAAACCATTAGACCCAGCTTCAGTGTTCCTTGACGGTGCCGTACAGGTTTCTGTTGATGATGTAGTAAAGACGTACCCAATACGTCACGATGGAGCCACGATCATCATCGGAGGAGATATCCTTCAACACGGAAAAGACATCCAGGTGACCCTGACCAGCCTACTTCGAGATACGCAAGGCAATCCGCTTAACCAGGATCAAACCCTCGACATTCGTCTTCCGGAATTCACCCTTCCCAATGACAACGCCAATGAATTACGTGCACCACTTGTCTCCGCTGTTTTCCCCGGATACCCCTGCGCGCTGACCGGGGCTGTGCTGACCGGGCAACGCGAAAACTGGCGAAACGGTCGATGCGTGGGAGGAAAAAATACTGACCCGCTTTATCCCGTACCGAACCTGTTCAAGGACTTTAGTCTCAGGGTAATCTTCAGCCGCAGCATCGACAGCAACACGGTCAATAACAACACGTTTGTTGTTGAACACTTCGATACCGTTAATAACGTATGGCAACCCGTCAATGGTCGCCATAAAGTACTTTCACAGCGAATCGAATTTTTACCGAACAGTCCCTGGCGGGTTGGTGACCTTTACCGTTATACCCTGCACTCCGAGGAAGGAGCGCCGAACTGTGGAGTCAACGCCATATGTTCAAATGATGGAGCCCCTCTGCAAACACGGCAAATTTCTCAGTCCAGCTCCACAGCGCCTGGCCTTAGACAAGGAGGTCCGGACCTGACCAATCACTTTGTGGTAACAGGAGAAGAGGACAGGATTACCCGCGTATCATTACGGTCACTACCTGTAGCGGATGTCAACGCGAACCTCAGTCTCGATGACAATGAGCAAGGTGCGGTACCCGATGGTAACGGCGGTGCCATTGCCGATGCCAACTACCTACAGCTTAGGCTAAAAAACAAATCGGGAGTAATAACCCATGCCAACATTGGCTGTGGTATAGGCGACGATTGCCCGGAAAAGAAATTTGCCTTTGTCGGGTCAGGCGCCTTGCAAGCCGGGGTAAGCCAGTATGAGCCGAATGTCACCATCAACCGACGCCTCATCGACAGCGACCCAATGACATCAAATGAAGTCACCGGCGCCGTCATTGCCAAAGTCTTCCCTACCGTTCTCTCAACGACCAGTGTCTTTCTGGAAGCTCGCGCACTGGGATTAATCACAATACCGCTGGACACCGGTCCTCTGGTACTTCGATTGGGATACGAAAACAATCAACCCATTACGGGCTATATCACCGAAACCCCGGATGGCCCCTGGTTCAGTACTACGTTTGATCTCATGGTGGATGCACCAGAGTTAGAACCACGGCTAATTATAGAACTCGGGCATGACATCCGCAGCAAAGTAATTACCGGAGTCACCGTCGAAGGCCCCCTGCGCTTTGTCGATGATGGTCGTCTGATTCTCAAAGTCCGTAACCCCGACCCTCTCATCATACCGGCCAACATTGATCTCTTGGGAATCGGCTTGGCGGGTGTTGAGCTGGAAGTCCCCCCCCTCGGCGTAGATCTGACCTTTACCTTTTTGCCGGTAAAAGATTTTTAATATATTCCCCTTGTGCTAACGCACTTTCATGCCCCCTTTATGGGGGCTTTTTTCTGTCCTCACCGTATGCCACACCGCTGAATGATCATCAATATCGTCAAATAGGACTTTTCTTTGTGTAGAAGAAACGCTAATATTTGGTTGTTTGGCCAAATAAATAAATGCCTATAATGATGCATCCTCACGACAGCCTCGCAAGCCTTGCCTACAGCGATTCAAAGCACTCACCGGAATCTGGCAGGGATATACAGTTCCCGGGAAACGGCGGGTTGGTTCTTAGTGCAACCCAGTTCGGGGACCCGAAGTCACCGCAGGTGCTTTTGCTGCATGGCGGCGGACAGACCCGTCATGCCTGGGCGCACACGGCAACAGCTCTGGCCAGATCAGGGTACTGCGCTACCTGCATTGATGCCCGCGGTCATGGTCAAAGCCAGTGGTGCCCTGAAGGGGATTACAGCGGCACCGCGCTGGTATCAGACCTCCGCGCCATCATCCAATCACTTCCCACATCACCTTATATCGTGGGAGCGTCAATGGGCGGACTGACGGCCATGCTTACCCTTGGGGAGGAGCCCCCCTTGCCCTGTCGAGGTCTGGTACTGGTGGATGTGGCCCCACGGCTTGAGACCAAAGGCGTTCGCCGGGTGATTGAGTTCATGCGCCGCCACCCTGACGGTTTCGACTCTCTGGATCAGGTTCAGGATGCCGTGGCTGCCTATAACCCAACACGAAAAGCACCATCAAGCTCACAGGGCTTGCGAAAAAACCTCCGCCAGGACGCTAATGGCCGTCTCCATTGGCACTGGGATCCTGCGTTTCTTGATCATGCGGTAATCCCTGAAGCAAATGAAGGCATGTTCGGCCGAGCGCGACTCAATCTTGCAGCAAGCAAACTCAAATTACCGATATTACTCATCCGCGGCCATCACAGTGATGTACTCAGCGAAGCAGGAGCCCAGGAATTATTAGCCCTCGTGCCACATGCCAAGTACCGAGTAATCCATCAAGCAGGTCATATGGTAGCGGGTGACCGCAACAGTATTTTTACCGGAGCAGTGCTGGACTTTCTTCAGCACCTTGACCCGCAAGGAAATCACATACGCTCCACCGATCGGAGACTTACACCATGAAACATAAACACCTCGACGTGCTGATCATTGGCGCGGGCCTTTCCGGCGTCGGTGCGGCTTGTCACCTAAGCCGCAAGTGCCCAGATCTACGCTATGGCATCCTTGAGCGACGCAAGCGCGTTGGTGGCACCTGGGATTTATTTCGCTATCCCGGCATCCGTTCGGACTCCGATATGTTCACACTCGGCTATAACTTTCGGCCTTGGACAGACACCAAGATGCTTGCCGATGGCCCCTCTATTCGCAATTACATCGAAGAAACCGCTGAGCATCATCAGGTCCACAAGAAAATTCATTTTGGCCTGAAAGTCACTGCCGAGGACTGGAGCAGCGAATTCAATCGCTGGACGGTTACCGCGTTGAACGAGGAAACCGGTGAAGAAGAAGTTTTCACCGCTGGGTTTGTCCTCAACTGTACCGGTTATTATAACTATGACGCCGGCTACACACCGAAAATTCCTGGAATCAATCGCTTTGGCGGCGACGTAATTCACCCGCAGCACTGGCCAGATAACTACGACTATACGGGTAAGCGAGTTGTCGTGATCGGCAGCGGCGCCACCGCCGTAACACTGGTGCCCGCGATGACCGACCGCGCTGCGCATGTCACCATGTTACAGCGCTCCCCTACTTATGTTGCCTCCGTCCCTGAGCAAGATCTCATCTCGAAAAACCTGCGCCGAGTACTGCCAGAAATGCTTGTTTACCGCATGGCGCGCACACGCAATATCCTGCTGCAGAGAACCGTATTTAACCTATCGATTCGTAAGCCCAAAGCGATCCGCAGATTACTGCTGGCCGCTGCTCGCAAACAACTGGGGCCGGATATCGACATGAAGCATTTTCAACCTCACTACAACCCATGGGAGGAACGAATGTGCGCAGTTCCCAAGGGGGATCTGTTCAAGGTGCTTCGTGAAGGCAAGGCTTCCGTGGTGACGGATCATATAAAAAATGTCACCAAAACCGGTATAAAACTGGAATCTGGGGATTGGATACCTGCCGATATTATCGTCACAGCTACCGGTCTGGATTTGCAAATGTTGGGCGGCGCAGAGCTACGTGTTGATGGTACGCACGTCAATCTCTCAAACACCATGATGTACAAAGGCTTAATGCTTGAAAAAGTGCCTAATATGGCACTGGTCTTTGGCTATACCAACGCGTCCTGGACCCTCAAGGCAGATATTGCCTCCGAATTTGTTTGTCGGCTTCTCAAGCATATGCGCAAGACAGGCGCAGAAAAGGTGACCCCTATCGACGAGGAAGGGTGTGGCTCTGATGTCAACTTTCTCAACCTTCGATCTGGCTACATTCAACGTGCTGATGACCGCCTGCCACGCCAAGGCAACAAAGATCCTTGGCAAAACCTCAACGATTATCTTCACGACCTGCCGGCGCTTCGTTATGGAAAAATGAATGATGGCCACCTTAAATTCGAAACGACAAACCTACATAAAACGAAACGCAATCTCGTCCAAAAACTTCTGAGCAACACATCAATATAGAGGCGCAACGATGAAATCATTTTCAGGAAAAGTCGCGGCGATCACTGGCGCCGGGTCGGGCATCGGGCAAGCCACGGNGATTGCTCTAGCAAAAGAAGGTTGCCACTTAGCGATCTCTGATATCAGCGAAGAAAGCCTAGAGAAGACGGTCGAATTACTGGCAGGCTACGCCGTCAACATCAGCACTCATGTTGTTGATGTCAGCAACAAAAATGCGGTTTATCAATACGCGGAAGATACCGTATCAACACACGGAAAAGTAAATCTCATCATGAACAATGCCGGTGTGGGACTGGGTGAGACCGTCGAGAACATGAGCTATGAAAACTTTGAATGGCTGATGAATATCAATTTCTGGGGTGTCGTATACGGTACAAAGGCATTTCTTCCCCATCTCCAGAAAATAGGTGAAGGCCATATCGTCAATATCTCCAGCGTTTTCGGCATTATCGGTGTTCCAACCCAGTCAGCCTACAACGCCGCAAAATTTGCTGTTCGCGGATTTACAGAATCATTACGTGAAGAGCTGGATATCGCGGGCGGCCTTGTCAGCGCGACTTGCGTTCATCCAGGTGGAGTAAAGACTAACATCGCGCGTAATAGTCGCATGGGAGACATGGGCAGCATGAACATGGGCGACAAAGAAGAGATTGCCAGCATGTTCGAAAAAATTGCCATGACCACACCCGAAGCTGCCGCTAGAACCATCCTGAAAGGCGTGCGGAAAAACCGGCGAAGAGTTTTGGTAGGCGGTGACGCGGTCATGCTGGACACCACACAGAGACTGATACCCACAGGCTACCAACGCTTGCTTGAAATTATGTTTAAAAAACAGCAAAGCAGCAAAAATAAAAAAACGCATCAGGGCATGGCCTGACATTTTTCTCTTTAACTATCACATTATTGATTGGAGGCGATATGCGCTCGTCTAATACGGTAAAAAGCATTAAGAAACTCAGCGGCGCGCTGGTGGGCATTCCACCGCGTCATATCAATTTTCAATTTCCGGATTCCATTCCAAAGTATTTTTATGCTGGAAATGCCACAGCAACGACTTTCTTTGCCATGCTCTCCGGTTTTTTCCCACCTGGTGAACGCTATTTCATGGAGTCCGTTAGACACTTTCGTGGTCAGGTTAAGGACGAATCTCTACGGGCGGCCATATCGGGCTTCATGGGGCAGGAGGCCATTCACGGACGAGAGCACGACAGGCTGAACCAGATTCTCGCCGAGTACGGCTATGACATGCAGTCGCCAGATCGGTTTGTCAAAATTGGCTTGGCCATACTAGAGAAGTTGCCGCCGAGCACTCGGCTAGCCGCCACCACGTTTATGGAGCACTTTACTGCGCTTCTCGCCGAGCAGCTACTTGAAGACGAGAATTTTGTACGCCAGGCAGACCCTGAAATGCTCAAAATATGGCAGTGGCATGCGCTCGAAGAGCTGGAACACAAATCTGTTGCCTACGACGTATATGAGCTTATTGGTAACAGCCGTACAGAGCGCGTGGCTGCAGCCCTCGCCTCGATGGTCGTCTTGCTGCCGATGCTGGGCATCACCTGGAGCTGGATGCTTGTCAAAGACGGCCAGCTCGGCAACATCAGCGATAATGTTAAAGGTCTGAATATTTTGCTAGGTCGTAACGGGTTTGTATCGCAAATCCTTTCGCGCCTTCCTGAGTTCATTCAGCCGGATTTCCACCCTGATCAACATGACACCAAAGGGCTGGAAAAACTGTGGCGTGAGAAGTTGTTCGCTGAAGGTGGCCAACTGCATGAGCTGTATAGCAATCCGGCGGCATAATAATGCTCAAGGGGGTTTAGGGAACCTCTGAATAGTTGACGACTCTGTCACCACCGTTTGCTAAAAGACACACAAAAAAATGCCGGAATTGCTTCCATGCAACTCCGGCATTACACCTTTTATCATAGCTTTTCTCTAGCCGATCTTTATTGCGCATCCTCTAGAATGAATTGTGCCGCTCGCTCGCCAATCATCATACATGGCGCGTTCGTATTACCACTGATCAACAGTGGCATGATCGAGGCATCGGCGACACGCAACCCCTTCACACCGTTTACCCGCAGACGGACATCCACCACCGCTTTTTCATCACTACCCATTCGGCAAGTGCCGACGGGATGGTAGATTGTTTCAGCGCGCTGGCGAATATCCGCGTCAATCTGGTCATCACTCTCCACGCTGGAAGCCGGTTCGTCATCACCGCCAAAAGCAGAGCTGAAAGAATGACTGTGAAACACTTTTCTGGCTAGTTTCACGCCTTCACGGAGCACAAGAATATCGTCAGGATGAGAAAGATAGTTTGGGTCTATCAAAGGCGCAGCAAATGGATCGCTATTGGCCAATCGAATCTGTCCTCGACTCTTAGGCCTGAGTTGGCACACATGAATCGTACAACCAAACCCAGGCGTCAACTGACGTCCATGATCTCGAAGATAAGCCGGTAAAAAGTGTAGCTGAGCATCCGGACGATCCGACTCGCTGAGCAGGCTGACAAAAGCCCCTGCTTCCGCCGCGTTACTGGCAAGAAAGCCGCGCCGATGACGAAAATACTGGTAGAAGGCACTAATCAGCCGAGGTATAAAAAACGGTGACATGCCGATTGATTGACGGCTTTTGTCCTTGATCATGACGGTCATATCAAGGTGATCTTGAAGGTTCTCCCCAACTTCCGGCGAGTCTTGCAAACAGGTGATGCCGATTTTCGATAGGTGCTCTCGCTCTCCAATACCCGACAACATCAGCAACTGAGGGCTATTGATCGCCCCACCGGACAGGATGACTTCTTTGTTCGTACGAATGACCGATTGAGCACCATCACTATCACAAATTTCGACGCCAATCGCCCTGCCGCAATCCAGTAACACCTTGGTTACCTGCACATCCGTCATGATGTGCAGGTTATCGCGGCCACGTGCAGGATCCAGGAAAGCACGCGCGGCACTCCATCGGCGCCCTTCTTTTTGTGTTACCTGAAACCGGCCAAAGCCTTTCTGTTCCGGCCCGTTAAAATCATCGTTTCGGGTATAACCCAGCTCTTCACCGGACTTAATAAACAGCGGGGTTAACGGGTTAACATCCCTGACTCGGGTAACATTCAGTGGCCCACCCACACCATGCCAATTGTCAGCGGAGTATTGTTCATTGTTTTCATGTGCATTGAATACCGGCTGCACATCTTTCCACGCCCACCCTGTTGCGCCTTGCGCTGCCCAGTCATCATAGTCTTGTTGTTGGCCTCGAATGTAGACCATGGCATTGATTGAGCTGCTGCCCCCCAGTGTTTTTCCTCGCGGCCAGTAGAGGCGCCTTTTATTAAGGTGACTCTGTGGCGCGGTGTCGTAGCCCCAGTTTCGCTTTCCTTGTTTAATTAGACCGATGAGTCCAAACGGAATATTAATAAAACCGCTATTATCGTGGGGGCCGGCCTCAATAAGACAAACGGAATACTTGCCGCACTCGCTTAACCGGTTGGCAAGAACACAGCCCGAAGAGCCCGCCCCCACGACGATAAAATCAAACGACTTCATTTTGCTTCTCCCCCGCCTGAATAAACCGTGACATGTGGTGCTCTCGGTCGCCATGACTCAATGATGCATGTGTCACCAGACGGAAGTAATGGCCAATGTTCAGCTCTTCCGTAACACCAACGCCACCATGGATCTGGATACCTTGCTGAGTGATACCAACGGCCCGGTTTGCGTAGTAAGCCTTTGCCGCCGCTGTCGCGCGCCCGCGCTCACAGACGTTTGCGCTCTCTCCTTTTACTGACACCATCAAGAGCATGGATTCCAGCTGCTGGAGATCAATAAACGCATCAACAAGGTAGTGCTGGATTACCTGAAAACTGCCAATCGTTGTACCAAACTGTTTACGCGTTCGAGCGTATTCCAGAGTGGCCTGATACACCTCTCGGCAGGCGCCGTACATACGTGCGCAGTCCAATGCGCACAGATAATCGAACCAGGCAGAAACCGCTTGCTTTGCCGCATCACCACGACACAAAACCATTTCGTCTGTGATGAGCACATCATCAAGCGTCAAACTGGCAGCACGGCTTCCATCGAGCAGTCGATATCTTTCAACGTCACAGGCGTCGAAAGGTAGCGCGACAATGGCCAACTCATCACCAGACATAGCGGAGACGAGCACGGCGTCTGCAACGCCACCATCAGACACAACGTGCTTCTGCCCGGAAAGTCGTTCTCCGTTTAGCCTCAAGGAAGGGTTCAGCACGTGATAACCGGCATGCCGGTCATAAAGACCGCAAGCCACACGTGCCTCACCAGAAATAATGCGATCAAGCAACGCCAAGGATGTTGGCGTATTGGCGAACTCCAATAACTTGCCGGGGGAAACAATTAAATCGACAAAAGGGTCAAGACAAAGCGCGGCTCCTAACTCCTGAACAATGGCGCACACGTCAAGCAATGAGCCGCCATACCCTCCAACAGATTCAGCAAACGGAAGGCCAAACCAACCCAAATCATTCATGGCCTGCCAGCGATTCGCTTCAAGGTGATTACTCTCATTCAACTGTGCAATGTAGCTGTCAAATGAATAGTTGTCTTTAAGATAACGGCGCGCGGTATCCGCAATCATGGTGGTATTTTCGGGTAACTTGAAATCCATTTTTCACCTCACAATCCGAGCAACATCTTCGCCAACACGTTTTTCTGGATCTCGTTAGATCCACCATAGATGGTGCACGCACGCAGGAAGTTATAGCGGCGACTGGCCTGATTAAAAATTTGCTCCCCAATGGGCTCCTCGTTATCCCATGGCAAAGACATCAAACCTCCGATTTCCACCATCGCTTGGGAAACCCTTTGCTGTAGTTCCGTGCCTTTGATTTTCAGTCCTGACGATTCTGGGCCGAACGGCTTGCCTTCATCTGTGGCAGCAACGGTGCGAAAGTTGGTGTATTCCAGTGCCATAAGATCGACTTCCAAGCCAGCCAACCGACGCACCGCCAACTGCTTATCTGTTTCCGTTGGTAGCGCATCGATAGCACTTTTAAGGCGATTGATTTCGTAGTGAATATCCGCCACACCGGCAATGGTGGTGCGTTCGTGGGTAAGAAGAAACTTGGCAATGGTCCACCCCATTCCTTCTTGACCCACCAAATTTTCCACAGGCACTTTCACGTCGGTAAAATAGACTTCGTTAAGGTGATGATGCCCATCAATTGAATAAATCGGCCGTACTTCAAGCCCGGGGGTTTTCATATCGATCAGCAGGAATGAAATACCCTGCTGCTGTTTCACGGTGCTATCCGTTCGCACCAAGCAAAACATCATGTCTGCCCAATGGGCCTGTGTCGTCCAGATTTTTTGACCATTAACCAAATAATGGTCGCCATTACGCGTGGCTCGCGTTTTTAACGAGGCCAGATCTGAGCCCGCATTGGGCTCAGAATAACCTTGGCACCATAGCGTTTCGCCACGCTGAATGCCGGGCAACCACCGTTCCTTCTGTGCTTCAGAACCAAAGGTATATAACACCGGCCCAACCATGGCCACACCAAAAGGACTTGTTGGCGGAGCCCCTGCCGAGGCGCGTTCCTGATCGAAAATATACCGCTGGGTTGCACTCCACCCTGGGCCACCAAATTGTTCTGGCCAAGTAGACGTGAGCCAACCTTGACTGCCCAGCAAACGCTCCCATCGTTGCTGCATATTCTTGTCTGGCATCGCTCCTCGGGCAGTACAGCGCCGAATATCATCAGGCACATTTTCCTTCATCCACTGCCGGATACTCTTACGAAATTCTTTTTCGTCATTACTGAAATCCAGATTCATGGAAGCCTCCAAGCCAATAAATTTCGCAATACAAGGTCATCGATTACTCAATTAACCTGTTTACCGTTGCTCTCCCAAAAGGGGGCTCGCAGTTCGTTTTTCAGCACCTTACCTGCCCCACTCACCGGCAACGACTCTGCCTTAAAATCAACGCTACGAGGCACTTTGTAACCTGCAATTCTTTCACGGCAATGTTCGATAATCTCTGCCTCACTGGCGTGCTCTCCTTCACGCAGCACCACGATTGCATGCACAGCTTCACCCCAGCGTTCATCGGGAATACCAATTACCGCGCACTCCTGTACCTCAGGATGGCTATAAATGGCACCTTCAACTTCAACAGAGAAAATATTTTCTCCACCGCTAATTACCATGTCCTTGGCTCGATCAACGATGAAGACAAATCCATCCTCGTCCATGTAGCCAAGGTCGCCGGTATGTAGCCAACCATTGCGCAAGGTATCAGCGGTTGTTGATTCCATTCCCCAGTAACCCAACATGACGTTTGGTCCCCGCGCACATATTTCGCCAACCGTACCTTGAGATACCACCTGATCATTTTCATCAAGCACCACCACCTCCACACCCAGTGCTGCGCGACCGGCGCTACGTAATTTTTCTCCGCCGGGAATGTGATGTTCTGGCCCGAGTGAGGTAATGATTGGGGAGGCTTCGGTCTGGCCATAGCCCTGAGCAAATGACACTGTCGGCATTTGTTCCATAGCACTAATCAATACCGCCTCTGGCATTGGCGAGGCGCCATACAGCATGCGTTTTATGCTGCTGACATCGTAATTGGCGATGCGCCCAGATGAGGCTAGAAGATTGACCATGGTCGGCACCAACAGGGTGTTCGTGACTTTCTCCTGCTCAATGAAAGCCAGCACTTCATCAACATCAAAGCGAGGAACAATGCCATGTGTCCCCGCAGCCAGTGTCACGGCAAACGTGCTGGCCATATCAGCCAAGTGGAACATGGGCCCGGCATGCATATATATGGTGTCACTGTCATAGCCCATCTCGGCAACCACGTTCAGGGCATTGAATACCAGGTTGTCATGACTCAGCATCACGCCTTTTGACCGCCCAGTGGTACCACCGGTATAAAACAGCCCCGCCAGATCGTCACCGCCAGCATTGGCGTCACGGATTCGACCGGCGTTGGCGACAAGGGATTCATAATCAATACACCCTTGTGGACACTCACCCTCACCCATGAAGACAACATGCTTGATAGACTCAAGCTGTGGCTGTAGGGATGGCAGCAATGCTGCAAAGGTGTCATCAACGAAAAGCACTTTAGAACCTGAGTCATTCAAGGTATAGGCGATTTCAGGTGGTGCGAGCCGAATATTGACGGGATTCACTGCCGCACCGGCCCACGGCACTGCATAGAAATACTCCAGGTAGCGATCGCTGTTTAATGCCAGTATGGCAACCCTGTCACCCGCATTGATGCCCAGACTTAGCAACCCGTTAGCAAGGCATGCGATACGGTCTTCAAACTCTCGCCAGGTTTGCCGCCGACCAGCAAAAACGGTAGCCGTACCTTGGCCGTTTAATTGAACCGCACGGCGCAAAGTCTGTGAAATATACATAACAGAACTCCTCTATTGAGGCAGAAAAGGAAGGGGGGAGGGTTGTTTATAGATTGGATTAGCTGGAAGCGAAGGCTCTCTTATAAATGAAGCGACCTCGGGAAACCTGGGCGCCATCAAGAAACACATCCACAACAACCACAATGAAGCGCTTTCCTTCACGAATAATGTTCGGCTTGGCCACCAACGTACCCGCAAAGGCCGGGCGCAAATAATCCAGAGTCATACTTGAACATACTGGCTTATTTTGTTCAGTCTGATTCGCTGTTAAGTGCGCGCCAGCAACAAGCTCCGCGAAGCTTGCGATAATACCGCCATGAAAAGTCTTGATCAGAGGGTTGCCAATGTGCTGCTCGCGAAACGGCATTTTATAGGTTGCTTCGCCGTTATCGTCCGAAGCCGTCATACCAAGAAATTTTTCGTATGGTGATACATCGCCGACCACAGTAGAGAGAGCGGTTACCCTTTCTGTTTCGAAGCTGATGATTCCTTCATCATCGATTGTTTTTTTCTTGGAGGGGGCTCTCTTATTGCTAGGATTCACAGATTGATCAAAGGACGGGCCTGCCGTTCCTATCGCAAAACTGCCTGATACCGACGCCAGCAAATTGCCGCCATCACGCCCAAATGCCTCTCCACGGACATAGGCAATATTTTCTTCAACTGCAAAACAGGTGACATTACATGCCACCCCTTCGCCAGCCTCGGGGTTAGCGATGAAATCAACGCGCAAGTCAATTGTCGCAATTGGGCGCATGTCGCCGAGGCGCACAAAAATCGCCAAACCACATGCCGTATCAAGCAAGGTAGCGATGGCTCCCCGATGAAGCTTTCCCTGTTGATCACAAACCTCTTCCACACAAGGCATGCTCATTACCGCGCCATCTTTGGTAATGTCATCCATTGCGATACCAAAAACCCTGAACAACGGATGCCCTGAACCAAAAAAAGCCTTTGCGGCAAGCAGTTCTCTCGGGAGTGATGTCTCAGCTGTCATAGTTAGCAACTTTTTATCAGAATGTTGAAGCGGCATCCGCATACCGGGTCTCTGCAACACGCACAGATTCAATGGCGTCCGTTATTGCCTCTTCAGGGAATGTTTCACTTTCAGACCCCTTTCGCAGACAATCAGCCAGAGCGGACCATGCCGCAGCACTCGCGCGCATCAACTCGACCAAGCCTGCCTCATGTATTTCAGGAACAATTTCACTCGCTTCATCGAGAAATTCTGAATACATCGCTCTAAAACCGCTGCCCCCCGTTCCACGCTTCTCGATCACTTGATAGGCGAAACGGAGCAACCATTGCCATTTATCCACTGCCTTCCAGCGAGGAAGTTCCTGGATCCAAGTTGTTAGCGCTTGAATACCGTGATTCCTGCTTCCTTGCAGTAGATTATCTGCATTCTTCACAATCGCACTGCGCACGTTCTCGGGAGACACCTGAACCGAAACACTTTCGGGTGCGAACAATGAACCATGATGGATAAAGGGTGGCGACAAGGAGAATCTGGCTTCAACCAACTTGTCACGAGGCACCTCTAAAAGCCCTGGGCGCTCGGTATCGCTAACGAGCATCGTCTCGCCCTTCTCGGCTCGCTGCCAGGCGACGATGGCGTGACCGGGGAAATGTGTACTGCTCTTGAAATAAGGAAGGTAAAAAATATCAGTTAAGAGAAGCGCAGGCCGCCCCGCATCAAGATGGGCATCCAGCGCATCGGCGGCAGCACATTTATCTTGCCAAGTTTCCCAGCGAAACGGCACGCCCAGTGTAGAGAACACCGTTTCCTCAAATCCCATTGAACGGACATGGACAATAAACGGGGTGTCCGTGCCTGGTATTTCCACATAAGTAATACCAAGCCCGGCACCCAGCCCGAAGCAGAAAGCTTCCGTCAAATTAAGCCCATGAAACTCCAGCAGGTCTCTGATAGCTGAACTGCCACAGTGACGCCCAGGCCGATGTGTATGAGGAACATCGACGGTACTGGGGAGATCCTGCTTGTCTCCATGCATCAGGCTGCCTCACTCACTGGAGCCGGACCGTAAATGGTTTCCGATGCCCGCATCGGATCTCCATGAGTCTCATACTCCGCCAACCACGCGGCAACCTTCTCAGGCATACCGGTATCCCAAGGGTGAAATCCAGGGCGGAACCAAGCGAGGAAATCAGGCAGCATGCCTGTGAGAATACCTTTTCGCCCATAAAGCTTGTTCAGGCCTCGCAGAATCACACCAGGCTGGCGCGTTACGCCATCAAGCTTGAGCATATTCCAAAATACTGGAGCCACGACAAGGTGAACCATCAGGGTCGCAACCACCAACGCAGACGCGCGCGTCAAGTAGCCTCCACCTGCTGCGCCCTGATAAAGATCATAGGCCACGGCCTTGTGCTCTACTTCTTCGACCCCGTGCCACAGAAATAGCGCTCTCATGACGGGGTCAGCCTCGCTAAACATCTCGCTCTTCTCGCTGACCATGGTTTCGCCCAGGGTTGCCGTAAAGTGCTCAAACGCCGCCGTCATGGCGAGCTGATACTTCTTCGGCAGGTACTTTTGTGTGGTGCGAATAAAGGTCCTTAGATTCGCAGTGACCTTATCCACATCCACGCCCTGGCTGGCCATCACATCGTTGAAACGATCATGGACAATCCCGTGCTGACCTTCCTGGCGAATAAAGTGACGAATATCCTCGCTCAGCTGATCATCTGTCACTTGATCCTTGAAGTTACGCACTGACTGGATAAAGAAGCGCTCCCCCTCCGGGAAATGCACTGAGAGGGCATCAAAGAAGCGGGTCAGCACGGGATCACCGCCATTCCAGTGCCTTGGCACTGATGAGACATCAAAGGCGACTTTGCGCGGCTTAATCGGGATAGATTTCATGGCTCCTCCAAATAGACAGGGCTCTTCAGGATGGTCAAGCCGCAAAAAAGGCGGCACTTTCGAAACATGTTATTTGGCCATACAACCAAATGTCAATGCCAGAGGAATAATTCAAACCACCAACAGCATATGAACGAACCCGGGCGATCATCCAACCCCTTAAAACACAGCTATCCACACCAAGACCAAGGAACTGGCTACTTTACCGTCTAGTTGGTACATTAAGCAGACCATGTAGTTCGTACTAGGAACCGCCATGAACACCACCTCCACTCGTGACATGATCTTGGATGCTGCTCAGCGCATAGCCGTAGAGCACGGATCCGGGCGCATTACCCTTGACAAAGTTGCCCGTGAAAGCGGCTTCAGCAAAGGCGGGCTTCTCTACCACTTTGCCACTAAGGAAGCCCTACTCCAGGCAATGCTCGAACGCCTAATCGCCCGCACCAGAACAGTTCGTGAGACGCATGAGCAAACGCTGTCGGGCCAGCCCTGGAGCGTCCTGCGCGCCATGCTTGCAGCAAGGATGGATCCTGAGGTGCTCGACCCCAGGGTCACCATGGCCATACTGACCTCAGCCGCTGAGCAGCCGGCCCTTCTCGACCCGCTGCGTCAATACATTCAGCAAACCCGCAAACGTATCCTCGAAGAAGAACGGGAATCTCCCACGGCATGGTTGCTGTGGGCAGCCGCCGACGGCCTGTTGTTCCAGGAATTACTTGATATCTCACCGGTACCCAGCGACCAACGCAGGCTGGTTTACCAACAACTGCAACGACTGGCCAAGGATCTGCTCAAATGAAACAAGATCCAGCATCCTTTTCCGGCATGCATTCACACGCCAAAAGCGTGTCACCAATACCGCTACGCAATGGCTGCATTACTCTTGCTATCTTGG
>NZ_LWEZ01000235.1:0-1066 GCF_001634945.1 Alcanivorax sp. HI0044 | reverse complement strand
TTGCATCAATTTCGCCCTGACTTGAAGGGGGAGGACGAGCGGGCACTGCTCTCCATCTGGAGTAAATACTATTTCTTGCGGCTGTTGCCGCCGGTGCTTGCGGCCAACCTGATCCTGCAACGTGAATTACCATTGTCGGTGGAGGTGCTGGCGGTTGAGGTGGATGCGCAAGGGTTGCCCGGTGTCTTCGTGTTGCCGGATGACGGACAACAACTTGTGGCAACCGCGCACCCGCTTTCCCGATTCGAGGGAATAATGCGGGATAATTTACAACCGGTTATCACTGCCTGGCAGCAGGCACTGGGGTTATCCACCCGGGTGCTGTGGAGTAATGCCAGCCGTTACATCCACTGGTTCACGGGGGAATTGAAAGGGGCCGGCTTGCCGGAGGTGCTCTGGGCGCCGGGGCGAGCGTTGCTTGATCAGCCCAGCTTTGAAAACGGTGACAGAAACCCCTTGTTTGGGGCCTACCAGGACAGGATGAACGCCAACACCGGCACTGTGATGACCGTGCGGCGCACCTGTTGTATTCGTTTTCGTTTGCCGGAGGCGGCGTTGTGTGAAGATTGCCCTCGGCTGTGTCGCAAGGGCATGGCAGCGTAAGCCGTTAACGGGGCAGGGCAATCCAGCTCAGCACACCTTGCTGCCGTTCGCGCCAGCGAAAAGGGATGGTGGCACCAAGCTTCCAGTCTGGCGACAGGGTTTTCAGCAGGGTCAGTGAGCGGGTCTCCCGGCGCTCCGCGTCATGGAAATAAAAGCGTTTTCCGGTGATCGGGTAGAGCGCCTTGAACAGGCTTTCCTTGGCGGAAAAAATCAGCGTGATGCGATTGGCGCGCTGAATATCCGATAACCCTTCCAGCTGTTCGCGTTCTTCGTGGGTCAGCAATTCCCGGCACAGACGGGCTGCCCGTTCTGCGCTGAGCCATTGCTCTGTGTCCAGCCCTACGGTCAGCCAATGGCGTGCATCGGCGACCATCACTTCAGCAATGCCCTGGCTGTGGGTAATGCTGCCCAGACTGCCAGCGGGCCATTGTGGTGCCCGGTCGGGTCCCAGGGCCGGGATACC
>NZ_LWEZ01000234.1:0-783 GCF_001634945.1 Alcanivorax sp. HI0044 | reverse complement strand
CATAAGAGCCAGAATCACTGTAGCTGCCATCTTCATCGGTTCCTTCCAGCGTAAACTGGTCCAGGTCAGCCTTCAGCTTCCAGGTTTCCGAGAAACTTGAGCTATCACCGACGACCAGATCACCAATCGTGCAGCGCATACTGTCATTGTACGGAGGGTTGTTGGCCTCAATCAGCGCACCGGGTTGATAACTGGCGACGGTTTCCGTGATCATCAAATCCAGCGTTGTCACAGAGTTGGTCGGCTCTGGATCAATACCATCCTCAATCCCGTCATCATCCGAGTCAGGGTCAAAATCATTCGGGTCCTGGCCGTTGGGCAGGCCGTCACCATCGATATCATCATCGGCCACGTCCCCTACGCCATCATTGTCAAAATCTTCCTGGCCAGGATTAGGGATAAGAGGGGCATTATCCAGATCATCAATCACGCCGTCCTCATCCGTATCCTCTTCACAGGCATCACCAATGCCATTGCTGTTAGCATCGGTTTGACTGGCATTGGGGGTCAGGCGGCAGTTGTCAGAAGTGTCGGCAACGCCGTCCCCATCATCGTCGCTGTCACACACATCACCCTGGCCATCGCTGTCGGTATCCAGCTGGCTGGCATTGGGGATTGCCGGGCAATTATCTTCGGCGTCGATGATCTCATCGTTATCCGCATCCAGATCACAGGCATCGCCGATACCATCATTATCGCCATCCGCCTGGTTAAAATTCGGCGTTTCCGGGCAGTTGTCTTCATGATCCAGGATTTCATCGTTGTCCATGTCCTGGTCACAGG
>NZ_LWEZ01000233.1:0-502 GCF_001634945.1 Alcanivorax sp. HI0044 | reverse complement strand
CATGTGGTGGACCTGGAATCCGGGGCCACCCCGGTGGATTTCGCCTATCACATTCATACCGAAGTGGGGCACCGCTGTCGGGGCGCCAAGGTGAACGGTCACATCGTGCCGTTGAACTACAGCCTGAATACCGGTGAGCAGGTCACCATTCTCACCACCAAGGAAGGCGGCCCCAGCCGTGACTGGCTGACCCCGTCACTGGGCTATGTGGCGACGTCATCCGCACGGGCGCGAATCCAGCAATGGTTCAAGCGCCAGGACCGCGATGTGCATATCGTTCAGGGCCGCACCATCCTGGAAAAGGAAATGTCGCGGCTGGCGCTGGAAAAAGTGGATCTGGATACTCTGGCGCCGCACCTCAACCTGAAAACCGGTGACGACGTATTGGCGTCTCTGGGGGCGGGCGACCTGCGTCCGGGGCATGTGGTCAATCAGGTGCAGGCCCTGCAGCCGGACAATAACCAGCAGGAAATGGAGTTTGTCCCGGCCAAGCCGAAAGCCT
>NZ_LWEZ01000232.1:0-512 GCF_001634945.1 Alcanivorax sp. HI0044 | reverse complement strand
GCTCCGAAGTGACGTTCCGGCTTGCGATGAACCTGCACCGCTGCACAAAAATTAACCAGTGCTCATTTTCACAAAAAGGCAACGCTGACGTTTTTGCGCAAAATGCTGCTTTTTCCAGCAGTTAATCCCCGATCTGCCCAATCTCACAGAGATTTAACATTCAGATCACCCTTTTGGCGCTTTTACGCATGGTCGCTTTCGTCTAGTCTTGCCCAAATTACGCCCCACTGGGCCCGGAGCGCCTTTTTGCCTCCCTTTGCCCCTCGGACAACAGGTCAGTAATGACAGCAGTCGTCGAAGAAAAAACCGCAATCGAATTCAAGGGCCGCATGCTGATGATGACGGTCCTCCAGTTGAAAAATCTGGATGCCAATGTCCTCCACCAACAGGTGAGTCAGCGCCTGGAAGACGCCGCCCAGTGGCTACAGGAAGCCCCCGTGGTAATCGATGTGAGCCCGGAGCTGGATAGCGATCCCGTGGCGCTGATGGCCGCTGTGGATACGCTGCGCAGC
>NZ_LWEZ01000231.1:0-709 GCF_001634945.1 Alcanivorax sp. HI0044 | reverse complement strand
GCCGCCCCAAGGCCAATGTGTCCCAGGTGATGCATATCATCGGTGAAGTGGAAGGCCGCACCTGCGTACTGGTGGACGACATGGTCGATACCGCCGGCACCCTGTGCAAAGCCGCCCAAGCCCTGAAAGACCACGGCGCCGCCAAGGTGATTGCCTACATCACCCACCCGATCCTGTCCGGCCCGGCCATCGACAACATTGCCAGCAGCGCCCTGGACGAACTGGTCGTCACCGACACCATTCCCCTGTCCGAAGCCGGCCGCGCCTGTGCCAACATTCGCGTCCTAAGCCTGGCGCCCATGCTCGCCGAAACGGTACGCCGGGTGAACAACGAAGAATCCCTGAGCGCCATGTTCGACCGGCTGGAGCTGGTATAGAACGCCAGACGCCAGATGCTCGACGCCTGACGCTGAAACCCGCTCTTCGAGCGGGTTTTTGCTTTTTGGCGCGTCCGTCATCAGGCGTCTGGCGTCTGGCGTGCTTTTCATGCATAATCGCGCCCCCGCGGAATCCTCCGTGGCTTTATCAACCTCTCTGGCCGACCTGGTCGCGGGAAGCCCGAGAGCATACTGGAGACAGACCATGTCCAATGAATTCCTGCTGAATGCAGAAAGCCGCAGCGATACAGGGAAAGGTGCGAGCCGCCGCCTGCGTCGTCTGCAAGAACGTGTTCCCGGCATCCTCTACGGTGGCGAAGCCGAGCCGCAGA
>NZ_LWEZ01000230.1:0-631 GCF_001634945.1 Alcanivorax sp. HI0044 | reverse complement strand
GATGTTATTGCTCGACACGGACAGCCCAATATCGGCAACCCAAAACATCACGCCGAGAAAAACGTCCAGAGTGGCGACAGCCCTGACCATCCAAACGTTGATCATCCTGCACCTTTTTTAAACAAGAACGCCGCCACTTCACGGCTAAAAATTTTCAACCCAGCACGCTTACGGCTGCCTGTCGAAGGTTTTCACCCCTTCCGGAATCTTGAACCAATCCTGCTTTTCGCTGATCCAGATATGCGCCTGGGGCTCAAGAATGCTGGTATCCGCCAGATTGGCTGGTTTGAGTTTGATACTGTCTGGCTCATCCGGGTTAACGTGGTAAATGCGATTGCCGCAGGTGGGACAGAACATTGCCGCACTGGTATTGCCACTGTCCGCAGTACGCAGCCATTCGCGCATTTCACCATGAAACACAATGTCTTGGGCGCGTACAACAGCGGTAAGGCTGAATGCACTGGTGGACAGCTTCTGGCACGCCTTGCAGTGGCAGGCCAGTACTTTCTGGGGTTCAGCCAATAACTGGTAGGTCACCGCACCGCACTGGCAAGCACCGTCGATTGGATAGGTCGCCATCTCTCCCACCTTCGCTTATTCAGAATGATCGCCCGCAGGCTCATACCGATAA
>NZ_LWEZ01000229.1:0-1029 GCF_001634945.1 Alcanivorax sp. HI0044 | reverse complement strand
GCTGCAGTGGACAAGTATGGCATCACCGATGATGTCAGCTATATCTCCACCGGCGGTGGTGCCTTCCTGGAGTTCGTGGAAGGCAAAGTACTGCCAGCGGTGGCCATGCTCGAGGCACGGGCGAAGGATTGATTAAACGCCTGATGCCGGACGCCAGATGCCTGACGCTAAAACCCACAGGCGTCAAGCGTCAGGCCTTTGGCGTCAGGCTGTAATGGACGAAGTATAGGCGGTGCGGCGCACCGCAAACGGATTAACGAAGGGGAAAAATCATGGCACTAGTAAGCATGCGACAGCTGCTGGATCACGCTGCCGAGTTCGGCTACGGCGTACCGGCTTATAACGTGAACAACGTGGAACAGATGCGCGCCATCATGGAAGCCGCGGACAAAACGAATTCCCCGGTCATCGTGCAGGCATCTGCTGGTGCGCGTAAATATGCCGGTGCGCCTTTCCTGCGTCATCTGATCCTGGCGGCCACCGAAGAGTTTCCGCACATTCCCGTGGTGATGCATCAGGATCATGGCACCAGCCCGTCTGTGTGCCAGCGTTCCATCCAGCTGGGGTTCTCTTCGGTAATGATGGACGGTTCACTGGGTGAAGACGGCAAGACCCCCACCGATTACGACTACAACGTGGATGTGACCCGTCGCACCGTGGACATGGCCCACGCCTGTGGTGTCTCGGTGGAAGGCGAGCTGGGTTGCCTGGGGTCGCTGGAAACCGGTGAAGCCGGCGAAGAAGATGGCATCGGTGCGGAAGGCAAGCTGACTCATGAACAGATGCTCACCGACCCGGAAGAAGCGGCGGACTTCGTAAAGAAAACCAAAGTGGATGCACTGGCGATTGCCATCGGCACCAGCCATGGTGCGTACAAGTTCACTCGTCCGCCCACCGGCGACATCCTCGCCATTGAGCAGATCAAGGCGATTCACCAGCGCATTCCGGATACCCACCTGGTCATGCACGGCTCCTCTTCAGTGCCGCAGGACTGGCTGGCCATCATCAATGAATTCGGTGGTGAAATCC
>NZ_LWEZ01000228.1:0-657 GCF_001634945.1 Alcanivorax sp. HI0044 | reverse complement strand
GCCGCGGCGACGCAGGTAGCGTTGAACAACTTCGAAGGTGATCTCCGGGCGCACGGTGATCACGTCCGTGTTCATCAGGCCACCGGCGGTGTCTTCCGGGTAGCTGAGCACATGCTCCAGCCGTTCGCGGTTCTGTTCGTCCAGGCTGGCCATCACCTGGGAGGTGACATGGTCCGGCAGCTCTTGCAGCAAATCCGCCAGGTCATCCGTGTCCAGTTCTTCTACCAGCGATACCAGTTCGTCAGTGGACAGGTTGCGCAGCAGTTCTACCCGGACCTCTTCGCCCAGGTATTGCAGGACTTCGGATTCCTGATCTTTATGCAGCAGCTGCCAGAGAATTTCCCGTTCCCGTGGCGGGGAGGATTCCAGTAAATGTGCCGCTTCCGCGCCGGGCAAATTGTTGATCAGCTGACGTACCTGGGTATAGGTACCGCTGGCCAGGGCGCGGTTAATGGCTTTTAAATGCTGTTGGCTACGGCTGCTATCGGCGGGCATGGCTCCTCCTTGCTGGAAGAGAGTTTACACGAGGCGGTGTGAAGGCCGAAGCGTGGCCGGTGGGATGGCGGTAAAGAGTGGTAAATTCCCCGGTGATTCGCGGGTTTACTCGCCTTCGTCGAAACAGCGGGCGAACAGGTCTTCCAGTTCGTCCATGGCGTG
>NZ_LWEZ01000227.1:0-664 GCF_001634945.1 Alcanivorax sp. HI0044 | reverse complement strand
ATGAATCTTCATCCGCCGGTCACCGGCGGGAACAGGGCGACCACATCGCCATCCCGAACCGCCGCCTGCTCCTGGCTGAGCACCTCATTCACCGCCACCATATAGCGGGGTGTCGCCTCCAGCGCACCGGCCACCGACGCCTTGTCGTCGGCCAGCCATGCGACCAGGGCAGCCACCGTGTCGACACCATCCGGCGGCGTGACCGTCAGGCTGTCACTGCCCACCCGCTCACGCAGAGCAGCAAAGAAACGTATCTCGATCACCTTAATCCTCCCGACGGAACTGGCCACTGCGGCCACCGGATTTTTCCAGCAGGCACACCGATTCAATCACCATGCCCCGGTCCACCGCCTTGCACATATCATAGAGCGTCAGGCTGGCCACCGATGCGGCGGTCAAGGCCTCCATCTCCACGCCAGTGGTGCCCTTGAGCTTGCAGGTTGCCTGCACGCACAGCGCATCCGCTCCTTCCGGTTCGATGGTAACAGTGACACCAGTGAGCAACAGCGGGTGACACAGAGGAATCAGGTCCCAGGTCTTCTTTGCCGCCTGAATGCCGGCAATTCGGGCGGTGGCGAGCACATCACCCTTGGGGTGTTTGCCTCCCAGTATCATTTCCAGCGTGGCCGGCTGCATGCGCACCCGCGCCTGCGCAGTGGCGGTA
>NZ_LWEZ01000226.1:0-807 GCF_001634945.1 Alcanivorax sp. HI0044 | reverse complement strand
TTGAAGTGGCGCAACATTCTGTCGAGCTGGCCGTGAAGAAAACCGGGCTTCAGGGGTTCCGTGATTTTACTGTGGTGTTCGCCAAGGTGGCCGAGCAGTACGAAGTGCGCATGCTGGAACTGGGCCGTGAAGATGAAGACTGGGTCGAGGTACTGGGAGGCCTAAAACCAGGTACCGAGTATGTCAGTGGTAACAGCTACCTGCTCAAGGCGGATGTTGAAAAGTCCGGCGCTTCCCACGATCACTAAAGGCCTGTCACTATGCTTGAAGTCATTATTAAACACGCCATTGAGCGCCGCCGGCTGGTACTGGTGGGCGTGGCTTTGTTATCACTGCTGGGGCTATGGAATTTCAACCGGTTGCCAATTGATGCCGTGCCGGATATCACCAACGTACAGGTGATGATCAATACCGAAGCGCCGGGGTATACGCCGCTTGAAGTGGAGCAGCGGGTGACCTACCCGATAGAAACCACGTTGGCGGGTCTGCCCGGGCTGGAGTACACGCGCTCGGTTTCGCGCTACGGGCTGTCCCAGGTAACCGCTATTTTTGGTGATGACACCGACATCTATTTCGCCCGCCAACTGGTGAGCGAACGTCTTTCTGCCGCACGCTCGGATTTGCCTGGCGGCCTCCAGCCCGAGATGGGCCCGATTGCCACAGGCCTGGGCGAAATCTTCATGTTCACCGTGGATGCCGAACCTGGCGCGGTGGATGAGGATGGAAAACCAATTACCCCCATAGACCTGCGTTCCGTACATGACTGGATCATTCGGCCGCAGCTGTTGCGCGTGCCCGGCGTGGTGG
>NZ_LWEZ01000225.1:0-48075 GCF_001634945.1 Alcanivorax sp. HI0044 | reverse complement strand
AGGGAATCTCGTCGCCCTTGGCAAGGCCGGGCAACCAGCGGTCTTTCTGTTCCTGGGTGCCGTATTCCGCCAACAGTTCACCCGGGCCGAGAGAGTTGGGCACCATGGCGGTGACGGCGGCGGTGAGTGAGCGGGTGGCAATCTTGCTCATGATGCGGCTTTGCGCATAGGGCGAGAAGGCCTTGCCGCCGTATTCGGTGGGAATGATCAGGCTGAAAAAGCCCTTGTGCTTGAGGAAATCCCAGACCTCTTCGGGCAGGTCTCGCAGTTCGTGGAAGATCTGCCACTCATCAAGCATGTCGCACAATTGCACCACTTCGTTGTCGATGAAGGACTGCTCGTCATCGGTGAGCGTGGTGAACTGAATGTGAGCGAATTTCTCCCAATCCGGTCGACCGGAGAACAGGTCGGCTTCGAACCAGGTGGTGCCCGCCTCGATGGCTTCACGCTCGGTATCGCCTATGGCTGGCATGACCTTGCCCAGCGCGTTGTAGACCGGTTTGGTGATGAATTTCTGGCGCAGGTCCACGTGGTTGAGCACGGTAACGCCGGCGGCGAGCAGAATCAGGGAAATGGGATGGAACAGCCAGGAAGCGAGGAAGCCGCAGAGCAGCCACACAATAACGAAAACGGCACTGCCAATGCCTCGGCTGATTTGCTGATAGAAGAGGGTCATCAGCGTGGCAATTAACAACACAATAGCCAATAGGCTAAGCATGGTGATCTCCTTTGCCTGGGTGGAATACCTTCCAGCATACGGGCGTTACCATGGAGAGCGCGTGAAACTGCCGCCAGGAACTTCAAACCGTACACCGGACTTCAGTCTAACGCGCAGATGGCACAAGTTGCACAGGATTTAACCGGATTTAATCTGGATGATGCCTTACACTTGGCGCCACTTTTAATGCGTTTTCAGGAGCATAGCGTTGCAGCCGAACAGCCCTATCATTGAAGCCACAGAGCAGAATATTCAGCAAATCCTTGAACAATCCCAACAGATCCCGGTGATCGTGGATTTCTGGGCCAGCTGGTGCCAGCCCTGTCAGCAGATGGCGCCGATACTGGAGCGGCTGGTCAATGAATACCAGGGCAAGGTGCTGCTGGCGAAGGTGAATGCAGATGAACAGCAAATGCTGGCCAGCCAGTTTGGTGTGCGCAGTCTGCCCAGCCTGAAACTGGTGTATCAGGGGCAGCTGGTCAGCGAGCTGGATGGGGCACAGACCGAAGGCGCGTTGCGCCAGTGGTTGGCCCCGGTGGTTGATCCGGAAGCGGCACAGCAACAGCAGGAAGAAGGGTTCATCGAGCAGGTGCGCATGGCCATTGAGGCGGGCCACACGGAGCAGGCGGAAGGCGCGTTACGGCAGACTCTGGAACAGAGCCCGGACAAGCATGCCATTCGTGCCCTGCTGGTGGAATTGCTGCTGGGAGAAGGGCGCCTGGATGATGCCCAGTCGGTGCTGGCGCAAGTGACAGAAGATGCGGAACCGTTACGCCCGTTCCGGGCACGTTTCGCGTTGCTGGAGAAGCTGGAAGGGGCCGGGGAGAGTCTGACGGAGCTGTCTGCCCGTATTGCCGACAAGCCCACGCCGGAAGATCTATATGCCTACGGCTTGCAGGCCGCCGCAGCGGGGCAGTTTCAAGCGGGGCTTGAGGCGCTGTTGCAGCTGTTGCGTAACCACCGTGATTTTCGCGATGGCGTCGCCCGCAGTGCATTGCTGGAAGTGTTCGAATGCCTGCCCAAAGGCGATCCGCTGGCCAGTGAATACCGCCGCAAGATGTTCAATTACCTTTACTGAGCCTCCCGCCCAAGGGCAGCGGCCATCTCCGTTGCCCTTTCTGTTCTGCTTTCTTGCCTGTCTTCTCTCTGCTTGCTTTTCTCTCTGCTTGGCGCTGGTGTGTTTTGGTGCGTACCGGCACGTCTTGTGCTGTTTGATCCGGGGGCGTGCGCCAATTTAATGCCGTTGGCGCCCATCCATGGTGCATCTTTATGGTGCGACGTTCTTTTGTGGTGCGCAATGAATAATGTTCACCGCTAACCGATTGAAATCGCGTGCACTATTTTGTGGCCTGATTCTTGAATGCTCCTTGTCGGTGCAAGTTTCCGGCACGTTTTGTGTTGGTGCATGAGGACGAGGAGATACCGAATGAAAATGCTGACTGCGGTGGTCAAGCCGTTTAAGGCCGAAGAGGTGCGTGATGCGCTGGCCCAGATTGGGGTGCAGGGCATGACGATTACCGAGGTAAAGGGGTTTGGACGCCAGAAAGGGCACACCGAACTGTATCGGGGGGCAGAGTACGTGGTGGATTTTGTTCCCAAGGTGAAGCTGGAGCTGGCGGTCCGTGAAGAGCAGCTGGACCAGGCGATCGAGGCAATCATGAAAGCGGCCGGCACCGGCAAGATCGGCGATGGCAAGATTTTCGTGACGGACCTGGAGCAGGTGATCCGTATCCGTACCGGTGAAACTGGCAGCGAAGCCATTTAAGGGGCCCGGCGATGAAAAAATTGATAGCTGTATTGTTGATGTTGCCTTCGCTGGCGCTGGCCGATGGTCTGGATACCGGTGACAGTGCCTGGATTCTCACCGCCACCGCGCTGGTGCTGTTCATGACGCTGCCGGGCCTGAGCCTGTTCTACGGCGGCCTGGTGCGTGCCAAGAACATTCTGTCTGTTTTGATGCAATGTTTCGCCATCACCTGCGCGGTGTCGCTGGTGTGGTTGATCTGCGGTTATTCCCTGGCCTTTTCCGATGGTGGCAGCATGAATGCCTGGATCGGTGGCCTGGACCATGTGTTCTTTTCCGGGATTACCCGGGAGACGCTGGAAGGCACTTTGCCGAAAAGCCTGCACGGGCTGTTCCAGATGACGTTTGCCATCATTACTCCCGCCCTGATCGTCGGTGCCTTTGCCGAGCGCATGCGCTTCGGTCCGATGCTGGCGTTTTCCGTGCTTTGGCTGCTGGGGGTGTATATCCCGGTGTGTCACTGGGTCTGGGGTGGCGGCTGGCTGGCTGACCTGGGGCTGTACGACTTTGCCGGTGGCACCGTGGTGCATATCACTGCCGGTGTGGCCGCGCTGGTGGCCGCCGTGGTGCTGGGTAACCGAAAAGGGTTCCCGACCCAGGGCATGATGCCGCACAACATGACCATGACCGTGACTGGTGCCGGCATGCTGTGGGTGGGCTGGTTCGGTTTCAATGGTGGTTCGGCCCTGGCAGCCAATGGCGATGCGGCCATGGCCATGCTGGTGACGCACATTTCTGCCGCCGCCGGTTCGCTGGCGTGGATTACCATGGAGTGGAAAAAATTCGGCAAGCCATCCGCACTGGGCATTGCGACCGGTATGGTGGCCGGTCTTGGCACGATCACCCCGGCGTCAGGCTTCGTTGGGCCGGCCGCCGCGTTGGTGATTGGCCTGTCTGCGGGTGTGATCTGCTTCTACGCGGTGATCTTTATCAAGCACAAGCTGAAAATCGATGATTCCCTGGATGTCTTCCCGGTTCACGGGGTTGGCGGTATTCTCGGTACCCTGTTTGCCGGTATTTTTGCCTCCACTGAGCTGGGGCTGTTCTCCGGTTACGGCTTTGCCAGGCCCGAGTACACCATGCTGGACCAGCTGGGCGTCCAGGCGCTGGGTGTGGTGGCCACCTTTGTTTACACCGCGGTGGTGACCTGGGTGCTGCTTAAGCTGGTGGCCCTGTTTGCGCCGTTGCGTGTAGATGGCGACGAAGAGACACAGGGCCTGGATATTGCCCTGCATGAAGAGCGTGGCTACGACCTCTGATCGTTTGTTTGACGCTGATTTAAGGCGTTCGAAAAGCCCGGCATTTTGCCGGGCTTTTTTGTCCTATAAGGACGCATCTGCGGCTATTGCCACCCCCTGAGCCTTTCTATAAGGTACGGGTAAGTTTCGAACGCTCGTTTGAATTGGCTAGCAGCAATAAAGCCTGTGCCAGCCCTGTGAAAGGGGGCGTCGAAGTCATATTGATAGGTTTAAGGAGAAACAAGAATGAGCCTGGAATTTCTGTCTGACGAGTGGTTTGCAAAAGTAAAAGAAATCCGTGATGGCGCGGGTAATGTTGAAGCGCCGGCAGCTCTGGCTGACCTGGTAATCAATATCACTGTGAATGCTGACGGTGGCGACAAAGAGCTGGCTCTGGTGGGTGGCATGATCGAAGAAGGTCATCACGCTGACGCTCCGACGACCATGATCCTGCCGGCCGACCTGGCCAAGCGCATCTTCATCGAAGGTGACCAGTCTGCGGGCATGCAAGGCTTCATGAGCGGCCAGATCCGCATTGAAGGCGACATGAGCAAGCTGATGGCGCTGCAAACTGCACAGCCTTCTGCTGATCAGGTAGCCCTGATGAAGCAGATCCAGGACGTGACCGCGTAATACTGCGTTTTCGTTCCATAACAATGCCCGCCTTGTGCGGGCATTGTTGTTTTGAAAGACGCAAACATGCAGCAAGCAACACGCTGCACGCCGGTTGCGTGTTATGTGCCTCTTGCGAGACGTTCGCTGTGATTCAGATTCTGTAACGGCGTGGCCACTGTCACTGGCTGAACGCATAGCTGATCCAGCCAGCCGTGCGCACTGCGCTTGCCCGCATCCAGGTATTCGCTGAGCGAGTCTCGCCAAGGCTCGGCATACAGGGCCAGGCATAGCGGTTGCCGGCGTAGGGGATCGTGGGCAACGCAAATATGCTCCATCGACGCCGCCGCCAACAAATCCTGAACCATGGTTGTGGGCAGGGTCAGCAGGTCACAGGGCAGGCACAGGCACAGGCCGCGGATTTCCCCCAGCGCGGCTTCCAACCCGGCTAGCGGTCCAGGAAAACCGTCGCGCTGATCCGCGACCACCTGATCGGCCCAGGCTTGATAGCGGTCAGCATTGCGATTGGCACTGATCACAATGCGGGTGGGGCGGGGGAGTAGATTATCGAGCAGGTGAGTGACCAGCGGCTTGCAATCCACCTCCACCAGTCCCTTGTCGGCACCGCCCATGCGTTGGCCCTGCCCGCCGGCCAGAATGATTAAGGTATAGTCGACCATATTGCCTTCTCGTCTTGCTCTCGCGTTGGGTTCCGGGGGCGAATCGGCTATGCTCTGCGCGCGCGTTGGGCGATGCTGACAGCTTGTGTTTTGCCAGCCCCGAGTGCAGACACGTTTCAGGGACATTATGTGACTACCGCCCGTAATCATCTTACCGATTTAGCGCGCTTTGCGCCGCTTCTGCCTGGCTACCAGCCCCGTGAACCGCAGCTGGAAATGGCTGATGCGGTGGAAGACGTGATTGGCAGTGGTGCCACCCTGCTGGTCGAAGCGGAAACCGGCACCGGCAAGACGCTGGCTTACCTGGTGCCTGCACTGCTGTCTGAAGGCCCGACGTTGGTGTCCACCGGTACCAAGAGCTTGCAGGACCAGCTGTTCTTCAAAGACCTGCCCATGGTCAAGAAAGCCCTGAACCTGCCGAGAAAAGTGGCGCTGTTAAAAGGGCGTGCCAATTACCTATGCCCGTACCGGTTGGAGTTGCATCAGGAAGACGCCCGTTTTCTCACCCGTGAAACCGTAGGGCAGATGCAGATTGTGGCGCACTGGGCCGGGCGCACCCGTACCGGTGATATCGCCGAGCTGCAACAGATCCCGGAAGATGCGCCAGTATGGCCCTGGGTGACCAGTACCGCGGACAATTGCCTGGGAACGGAGTGCCCCCGCTATAACGAATGCCCCCTGATGAAGGCCCGCAAAGAAGCCCAGGAAGCTGACCTGGTGGTGGTGAATCATCATCTGTTCTTTGCGGATGCCGCATTGCGTGGCAATGGTGCGGCGTCTGAATTATTGCCCACCGCCAACACGGTGATTTTCGATGAGGCACATCAGCTGCCTGAAATTGCCGCGGCGTTTTTTGCGGACACCCTGAGCACACGGCAGATTCAGGAACTGGGCCGCGATAGCCTGTCGGAAGCCGGGCATACCGCAGCCGATCTGGCAGAGCTGAATCGCCTGGTTGCCGCCGTGGATAAAGGGGGCATGGACTTGCGTTTGAGCCTGGGTGACGGTGAGCGCCGTGAGCCCTGGACGGAAGTGGCCGAAAACAAGGCGGTGGTTGAAGCCGGGGAAGCTCTGCTGCAGGCCTTGCAGGAGCTGGACGCCTTCCTCGGACCGTTGGCCAAGGCGAGCAGAGGCATGGACGCCTGTTCCCGGCGGGCCAGTGAGCAGGTGGATTGCCTGGCGGCCTACCTGAAAGGCGGCCAGCCCAACCGGGTGTACTGGTTTGAGACGTTCAAACGTTCAGTGGTGCTGCACAGCACGCCGTTGTCTGTGGCCGCGCAGTTGCGGGCCCAGCGTGAACGTCACCCCTGCAGCTGGATTCTTACTTCAGCCACTTTGTCGGTGGGCGGGCGCTTCGAACATATTCAACATCGCCTGGGGCTGGACTCCGCCCGCACGCTGCGTCTGGAAAGTCCCTTCGATTTCAAACGCCAGGCGGTGTTTTATGCCCCGGAAGGCCTGCCGGCCCCGAACGACCGCGAGTACACCGCACAGCTTACCAATGCCATGGTGCCGGTGATTAATGCGGCGAAAGGGCGCACTTTTTTCCTGTTTACGAGTCACAGAGCGTTACGCGAAGCGGCCGTTATCCTTCGCCAGAAGCTGGATTACCCTTTGCTGGTGCAGGGCGAGTCTGGCCGGCGTGAATTGCTGGAAGCATTCCGGGAGAAGGGCAATGCCGTGTTGCTGGGTACCAGCAGCTTCTGGGAGGGCATTGATGTCCGCGGTGAAGCGCTCAGTTGTGTGATCATTGATAAATTGCCTTTTGGCTCTCCTGGTGACCCGGTGGCGGCAGCGCGTATCGAGCACATTAACCGCAACGGCGGTAATGCGTTCCGCGATTATCAACTTCCCCAGGCGGTGCTGGCCTTGCGCCAGGGGGCCGGGCGGCTGATTCGTGATCCGAAAGACACAGGTTTACTGGTGGTGGCGGACCCGCGGCTGTTAACGCGCAGTTATGGCAAGTTGTTCGTCAACAGCCTGCCCAACATGACCCGCACCCGTAAACTGGACGTGGTGCAACGGTTTTTTGATTATCTGGCCCGGCAGGGCCTGGAAGCGGAAAAGATGGAATCATGACGCGGATACTCGCACTGGAAACCGCAGGCGAAACCTGCTCGGTGGCGTTGCTGGACGATAGCAATGTGGTCGAATGTTTTGAACACGCGCCACGGCGACAGACCGAGCTGGTGCTGCCAATGGTTGAAGGGCTGCTGGCCGATGCCGGGGTCCGCTTGAAGGACCTTGATGGCATTGCCTTCGGCCATGGCCCGGGCGCGTTCACCGGCGTGCGTGTGGCTGCCGCGGTGACTCAGGGGCTGGCGTTTTCGGCGGACCTGCCCGTGGTGGGGATTTCCACCCTGGCGGCCTGCGCACTCAGTGCGCAGGCGATACAGGCGCACTCCCATGTGATTGCCTGTTTCGACGCACGTATGGGCGAGCTGTACCTGGGTGCCTATGAGTGTGAGGACGGCGCGGCCAATGCGGTTCTCAACGATGGCCTGTTTAACCCCGATGCCTTGCCGGATTTGCCGTCGGCGGACTGGATGATTGTCGGTTCCGGGCTGGTCTACCAGGACGCGCTGGTGGCGGCCTATGGCGCAAGCCACTGCGTTGTTGACGCCCATCCCCATGCGAAAGCGGTGGCGCAACTGGCATTATCAGCATTCGAACGCGGAGAGGGTGTCAGTGCGGAGCTGGCACAGCCAGTCTATTTGCGAGACCAAGTGATTCAGGGAGCTGTACGATGATCAACTGGGACCTTCCCAATGTGCATGAGCTGACGGTGACCGTACCAGCCGAAGCCATTGATGTGATGGGGCATGTGAACAACACCGAGTACCTGCGCTTTATGGAGCAGATCGCCTGGCATCACACCACCGAACTGGGATTGGGCTGGGACCTGTATCAGAAGCTCAACCGGGGCATGGTGGCGCGCCACACCGAAGTGGATTATCTGGCCCCGGCCTTTGAGGGTGAAAACCTGAAAATCGGCACCTGGATCGTTCACAATGATGAGCGCATCAGTATTACCCGCCGTTATCAGATTGTGCGTGAATCCGATGGCCTGACCCTGCTGCGCGGTCGTACCCGTTGGGTGTGTGTGGCACTGGATTCCGGCAAGCCGCGGCGTATGCCCCCGGAGTTCCTGAAGGGTTATCAGATTACCGCTGACGAATAGAAAACGTTACGAGTGACGAGGAGCGAGTTTCGAAAACCAAACCGGTTTTGATGTTCGCTCCTCGCAACTAGTGACTCGTCACTGACGTTTCATTTAATAAGGATATTCCATGGATTGGTTTCAGGCTCTGGTTTTGGCCCTGATACAGGGGCTCACCGAGTTCCTCCCTATCTCCAGTTCCGCCCACTTGATTCTTCCATCACAGATTTTGGGCTGGCCCGATCAGGGGCTGGCTTTTGATGTGGCGGTGCATTTGGGCACCTTGCTGGCGGTGATGGTGTATTACCGCCGTGATCTGGTGGCCATGGTAGGCGGCGCTGGCGTGGCGGTGCAGCAGCGGCAAATGAATGATGACCTGAAGCTGGGGTTACTGGTGGTGCTGGCCACCATTCCGGCTGTGGCGTTCGGTTTTCTTGGTGATGATTTTATTGAGCAGGAATTGCGCTCGGCGCTGGTGATTGCCATCACTACGTTGGTATTCGGGGCTCTGTTATGGGCATCTGATGCCTTCGGCAAGCGGGCGTTTTCGCTGGCCCGGTTGGGTATTGCCGGCGCCATTTTTATCGGCCTGGCCCAGGCGCTGGCGTTGATCCCAGGCACCTCGCGTAGCGGCATCACCATTACCGCGGCGCTGGCATTGGGGTATCGCCGTGAAGACGCGGCGCGTTTTTCCTTTTTGCTGTCCATACCGGTGATTCTGGGCGCGGGGCTGCTGAAAACCAAAGATCTGATCGAACAACAAATCGCGGTGGACTGGGCGATGATGGCCCTGGGTGTCGTGGTTAGCGCGGTGACGGCTTACCTGACGATTGTGTTCTTCATTCGCCTGCTGGAGCGCATCGGCATGCTGCCGTTTGTCATCTATCGGCTGATTCTGGGCGTGGCCCTGTTGTTCTGGCTGGCATGACCCTGAGTGGCTCTCTGGACACTGTGCTCGGTCTGTTACCCGGTTGCCCGTCAGGCTTGCCGGGTGCGCCGGTGGAAAACGAAGCGCAGGCCTGTGCTCGCTCGCTCGAACTGGTGCTGGGCTGGCATAATGCGTGCCTGAGCCTGTGGCGTCCGCAGGGTAAGGAAACGCCGCTGGCGGTTAGCTTCTGTGACGGAAAGCAGGGCTACCGGCTAACGACTGAGCGGGTGCGGCACGAGCGCCTGATCAAGGCGCTGGGCAAGCCCAAAGACGAGCGGATCCGGGTGCTCGATGCCACCGCTGGTCTCGGTCGTGATGCCGCGCTGATGGCGCAGGCAGGGTTTCAGGTGTTGCTGGCGGAACGTTCGCCGATTCTTCATGCCATGCTTGCGGATGGCCTGCAAAGAGCGCCAGCCGGCCTGGTTGCCAACATGCAGTTGCTGGCGTGCGAGGACAGCAGAACTACTGAGCCGCGGGCTCTCCACGCTGTGTATCTGGATCCCATGTTTCCAGCTCGGGAAAAAAGTGCTGCGGTAAAGAAAGACTTGCAGTGGTTGCAGCGGCTTTGTCCCTATCCGGACAAGGCTGAAGAGGAGCAGCTACTGGACTGGGCCCGCTCCCTTTCCCCCGCCCGTGTCGTCGTAAAACGCCCGGTAAAGGCGAGCTATCTGGCTGACATCGAGCCGTCGTTCAGCCAGAAAGGCAAGGCGGTGCGCTTCGATATCTATACGTGCACCTGAGCCAGCTCACTACTCCTCTCAGTAATCACGTCCCCACGACCGGTTCGCTAATACCCTGGCTTTATTCCCGGGTATCTTGATAAGAGAGGGGCGGCGGTGCCGGCGTTTATACTGGCCACCGTTGGCGGTGGCCGGCATGATCAGGAGCCGTCAGAAGAGGCGGTAAGCAGGTTGCCTAAATTGCTTACCCGGGTGACACGCCGAATGGCGTCACTGATATCGGGGCTGAGAATACGGTTAGCCTCGTCATCCAGTGCTTCCAGTTTCTCACTGAATTCCAGTGCGCCGCTGCCGCCGGGGGTGACCAGGCCGGTGGTGTAGAGCTGGGCGATAAAGTTCTTCAGCACTACCTTGTCGAAGAATTCCGGAGAGTTGAATTCGTACAGCAAAGAAAGGCGCTGGGCTGTCTGGTGGGCCAGTTCCCCTAGCTGTTCGGCGGTAAGCATGCCGGACCCATATTGCACCAGCAGCCGGATGGTCAGGTAGTAACGCTCCAAAGAGGGCATTACGGTCTGGCCAAGATGGTCCAGCATGTCGGATTCGTGGGTATGAATCGCGGCACCGTGCAGGCAGTCATTTTCACGGCCGATCAGTTGTTCCTGCTGCAGGACGGTGACGATATTATTGACGGCAGCTGCCAGTTCCTCGTCATCCTGCCAGTGCAGGAAGTACTCGTTACGCAGGAAAGGATAGAGCAGACGCACCATGCTTTGCAGTACATCCATGCTGATGGATCGTGCATTCATTACCAGCGAGCAGATCAGGCCCGGCAGAATGAACAGGTGCAGACTGTTGTTGCGCACGTACGCCATTTGCAGGGCGGTTTTTTCATCGGTGGTAACCACGTCGCCCAGCTTGTGTTCAATACGTTCCAGGAAGTCGTGCTCCAGGCCGTACTCAATAATGGCACTGGCGTCATCGTTGGCTAGTGCCGCGTTGTCACTGTAAGGCGCTTGTTTGAGCAGGGAAATATACAGGTCCAGTTGCTGACGAAGCTGGGCAATATCCATGGTGTGCTTGGGAGAGGCCAGCAACGCCAGGCTGAGCAGATTGACCGGGTTCGCCACAGCGGCAGCATTGATGGATTCGACCACCTCTTGTCCCAGTTCTTCCACCGCATGTTTGAACCAGGGTGGATTGTCACCGGGGGCCACGGTTTCATTGCGCCATTTCGGGTTATGGCCGTCCAGATAGTCCACCAGCTTGATCGGTTCACCGAAGTTCAGGTGCACCTGGCCAAAGTGGCTACGTAGCACGGAGAGTGATTTCATCAATCCGCCCACGGATTCCTTCTGCTTTTTCTTGCCGTGCAATTCACCGATGTATGAGCCGGCCTCAATCACTTTTTCGTAGCCCACATAGACGGGCACAAACGCGATTGGCTTGCGTGAATCACGCAGGAAGCTGCGTACGGTCATGGCGAGCATGCCGGTACGGGGTTTGAGCATACGGCCGCTGCGGCTACGCCCGCCTTCCACAAAATATTCGATGGAAAAGCCACGTGCTGTAATGGTGTGCAGGTATTCGCTGAATACGGCGGCGTACAGGGGGTTGTCACGGAAGCTGCGGCGCATGAAGAAGGCGCCGCCGCGACGCAGAATAGTGCCCACAATGGGCAGGTTCAGGTTGATGCCGGCGGCAATATGCGGTGGTACCAGGCCGTTGCGAAACATCACGAAGGACAGCAGCAGGTAGTCAATGTGGCTGCGATGGCAGGGCACGTAGATAATTTCGTGATCGCCGGCCACCTTGGTCAGGTTGTCCATGTTGTAGAGGCGAATGCCGCCATACAGCCGGTTCCACACCCAGTTCAGAAACAGCTCCAGGGTTCGGATTACGGTGTGGGAGTAGTCGGCCGCAATTTCCATGGCGTAACCGCGAGCCTTGGCTTCCAGCTTTTCTTCACTGACGTCCTGACGCTTCGCTTCAGCGCGAATCACTTCTCGCACCGGTATGGAATCGACCACGGTATTGGTCAGGGTGCGCCGGTGTGACAGGTCGGGGCCGATGGCCGCTTCCTGCTGACGGCGAAAGTGCACCCGCAGGATGCGCGATGCCTTGCGCACGGCCTGGTCGTCTTTCTGGCACTGGTCAACCAGGGTGCGCAGGGACATGGGGCGGCTGAACTGCACGTATAGTTGGCGGCCCTGGGTGATGATGATGAAGAATTTCTTGATAAACCCGGCCGGAGACCAGTTATCCGAAAACAGGATGCGCCACATGGAGTTTTCTTTTTCCGGGCGGCGCCCCCAGAACACGGAGACGGGCACAAGCTGTACATCGGCTTCCGGGTTGGCACGCAGGGCTGCAACCAGTTTTTCCAGCCGGGGAGGGGACACCGCCCGGCGCTGACGGCGGTTACCCAGTTGGCGGCGGTAAAGCTGAAAATAACTGTGGTTGAGGTGGGTTTTTCCCAGTGTCAGGCCGCGCAGGGCAGAAGAGAGCCCCAGCTGCCGGGCGGTCTGGTCCGCCACGGCTGCGTCGGCAGCAGAGCGGTCGCTGAGTACATAGACCACCGGAGTATTGGCAGCAAGCTGCAGTTCCTTGGGATCCGAAGGGAGCGCATTGGCGCGGGTGCACAGGCGTAAAAATACGCGTATGAGGAAGAAGCCTAGTCGATCCAGGCCAAGCCAAGGTGTCATAGTCGGATACAGTTAACGAATGTGAGCCAAGTGTATCGAAAGCCCTGAGCCTGGAACACCAGCGGATATTTCAATTTGTTTCAAAATTGCTGCGACTGGACGACAACGAGCGTATGGCAGGGGCCGGCGCTGATTCGACCTGCTATAATTGTGGGAATTATTCCCCGCCATGGACAGAGTGAAGGAGCCTCCGGTGTCGACACCGCAATCCGGTATTTTTGACCGCAGTTATGCCCATCATGGGTTTTTCGAGTTCAGTCTTGGCAGTGGCCACAAGACCGAGTCATTGCGCCAGGCCCTGCGTGATCTGGTTGCGCTGAAGAGTGAAAAGACGCCGGTTTTACTGGGTTTCGGGCCAGATCTCTGGGCCTGCTTTGATTCGCGCTTCAGTTTTCCGCCTTTTTCTTTGGAGGGGCACATTCCGGCCACCCAGGGGGATTTGTGGGTGTGGGTGCAGGCCCGGGAGGCGGGAGACCTGTTCGATACCAGCATGCTGGTACGCCAGGCGGTGGGTGACCTGCTCGCGACCCAGCTTGAGCTAACCGCCTTTGTGTACCACGACATGCGCGATTTGACCGGTTTTGTGGATGGCATCGGCAACCCCACCGGGGAAAAGGCGGAACAGGCGACTTTTATCGCTGAGCCGCACCCCGGCGCGGGCGGTAGTTGGGTGCTGACCCAGAAATGGATTCATGACCTGGGCAAGTTCAACCGGTTACCGGTCAGTGAGCAGGAAAATGTGTTTGGCCGGACCAAGGAAGACGCCGTGGAGTTCGATGATGAGCGCATGCCCGCAGATGCCCACGTAGGACGCGTCGATGTCGACCGGGATGGTGTAGCGCAGAAAATGTGGCGGCGGTCGGTCCCTTACGGTGACAGCGGCCAGCATGGCCTGTATTTCCTGGCGTTTTGTTGCGAGCTGGACCGTTATGATTTTCTGCTGCGACGCATGTATGGCATTGCGGATGACTCAGTGAAAGATCGGTTGCTGGAATTTACCCGGCCGGTGATGGGCTCCTGGTGGTATGCCCCGTCCCAGGATTGGCTGGATGCGCTCTGATTCAGCGTATATTGGGGGCGTACCATGAAGAGCTGTGTTTCTGGTCCTTCGCTGGCCTGTTTGTTGGCGCTGCTGGCAGGGTGTGAAACCGGTGGCACCCAGGTGGTGCAGTCCTATCCGGGGCAGTTTGGTGTGTTTTGCCCGCAGTGGAGCGAATGCCTTAATGCGGCGCAGCGGGCCTGTGGTGGGGTGGGGTATACCATCGAGCGGGCGGCCCCGGAAAAAGGGGAGCTGGAAGTCATCTGCCAGGGTGGCAATCGTCGACAGGAACCCTCGGCAAGTACACCGGAGCAGTTGCGCGAGCGCTGCCTGCAATCGCCAGACTATCCCTGCTGAGTCCCTGCCGAGCGCTACAAAGCGAAAGCGTATGACGAGCAGGGTGCCTGGCGTCAGTCTTTCCCGTTCTGTGTGTCGTCGTCGCCGGAATCCAGCCAGATAAACAGGGCAAAACTGCCCGCAAAGACCAGAATGCCGGCAATCACGGCGATTCCTGCCAGAACCACGCTGTCCATATACATAAAAAATCCTCCCGGAGCCTGTCTCGGTAGCATGACAGGTTCCGGGAGGATAGTGATGATGCAGGTCAACATTTGCCACCGGAAGCCGGTAGCGACACAGACCTAGTCGCCGGTTTTCCAGCCGGTGAACATTTTCTTCACCAGGAAGGGCGTGAGCTTCAATGAGGCGCCGAGCCACTGGCCAACGCTGGACGGGAAAACGAACAGCAGGGCGTTCTTGATGCCGTTGTAGGTGGCTTGATCAAACGGGTACCAGAAAATATTGCGTTTGGACGGCAGAATATCCCAGTTCACCACTTTCGCCTGCGTCATTTCTTCCAGCCCTTCCGGGCCATGGGTGCGGCCAATGCCGGATTCCTTCCCGCCACCCCAGGGGGTTTCGGACAGGCCGTGGCTGTAAAGATGATCGTTTACGGTGGTAACCCCGGATTGCAACCGGGCGGCAATGGCTCGGCCGCGTTTGTTGTCTTTGGTCCACACCGAGGAGGTCAGCGCCAGATGCGAATCGTTGGCTTTGCGAATGGCCTCTTCTTCATTGGCCACACGTTGTACTGCGATCAACGGGCCAAAGGTTTCATCGCACATGGTAAGCATGTCGTCGGTGACCTGGGTGAGCAGGGTGGCGGGGAAGAAGAAGCCGTTTTCCACATTGCCCACCGGGCGTGACTGGGCTTCGATGCGGGCGCCTTTGGCCAACGCATCTTCCACGTGTTGCTGCACGGTGCGCAGCTGACCGGCCGTGGTCAGGCTGCCGATATCCACATCAAAACTGTTGCAGCCGATGCCGTGGCGCAGTTGGCGAGTCTTCTTGGCCAGCAAGTCCACGAATTGGTCGTACACCGCATCCACCACATAGACGCGTTCCACGCCGCCACAGCTTTGCCCAGCATTCTGGTAGCCGGCCCAGGCGGCGCCGTTGGTGGCACGCTCCAGATCCGCGTCTTCCAGCACCAGCATGGGGTCATTGCCGCCCAGCTCCAGGGAAACCGGTGTCAGCGTTTGCGCGGCCTGGGCCATCAACGTTTTGCCCGCAGGTACCGAGCCGGTGAAGAACAGCTTGTCGATGCCGTTATCGAAAAAACCGGTGGCCACTTTGGAACCAGAGCCGACGATGTGTTGGAACAGGCCTTGGGGAAGTTCGCCGGCCGCGACGATTTGTTCGATGGCGCGGCCTACCGCCGGAGTGGCGGCGGCCACTTTCAGCATCACGCCATTGCCGGCCATCAGGGCCATGACGATTTCGCCGAAGGGAATCGACAAGGGGTAGTTCCAGGGGCTGATGATGCCCACCACGCCCAGTGGCACGCGCAGCATGTGGGTGCGCTTGTTGAAGAACAGGATGCTGCCAGCAGGGCGGTTACGCTCTTTCAGGTAATGCTCGGCGTTTTTTGCATACCACTTGCAGGCCAGGGCACAGGGCAACACTTCGGTGGCCAGGGCATCGGTGAGGGTTTTGCCGTTGCTTTCGCTGACGGTGCGCGCCAGATCATCCGCACGATCGACGATGTAGCTGCGCATCATCTGAATATGGCGAGCCCGTTCCTTGAAGGATTTGGCCGCCCAGATGGCTTGTGCCTCGCGGGCCTTGGCCAGCATTTGAGGCAAGGCGTCCAGGTTGGTTTCGCTCAGTTCGGCGACGGCGGTGCCAGTGGCGGGGTTGGTATCGACCACCACCTTGGCGGTCAGCTTTTCTTGTGCAGTCATGTGAAGGGGACTCCATCACGGCAGGCCGCAGTGGGCGGCCCGCAGGCTATTCGGGGCGTTAGGGAAACATAGAGTAAACACGCTGGCTAGGGCCTGTCGACAGGAATTTAGGGCGCTCCGGCTAGCGGCTACCTGACGTGTTCGCAGCTGGGGCATCCAGCTCTGCGGTCCCGGCGAGGCGCGCGGCCATCCGCTCGAAGGTCAGGGCGATGCGTTCCACGGCCCCGGCAATCAGTTCCTGGTTCCGCTGCTCCATGTTGCCGGCCTCGGCCATGGCGGTTTTCAGGCGTTCGGAGTCGGCGCGAAAACGGTCATCGCAATGCCCTCGGGCGCAGGCCTGGTAGGCATCCGCCAGGGACTGCTGCCACCGTGCTGCGCTGTCTTGCAGTGCGGGGGACGACTGGGTATTGATACGTCCTTGTACCCATAGGGAAACCTGGCCCAGGTTGAGGCCGGTCAGCCCCAGATCGGTAAAGTGACGGCGTTCTTCGGGCAGGGCCTTGTCACAGATAGTGAGCCAGCGAAGACGATCTGCCATGCGGGCGTTGAAGCCTTCTTCGTTAATACGGTGGCGATGATGGCCAATCATCGCCAGGTCCTGGGCGGTACCGCGAATCAGCCGCCGGCGCAGGCCCGGGCCATTGGGGGGCGTAATCAGCCTGAACATCATGTAGGCGATAAAGATACCACCGGTAATGGCCAGGCCGTTGCTGGCTACGCGGGCCACATCAAAATCCATGGCGTTACCGGGCTGCACCAGGATGATGTACGGAGTGCAGAACCCCAGGCCGTAGGCCAGGGTGGTCGGATTGCTGATGGCCAGTAGCGCCACGAACAGCGGTGCGCCAAGAATCAGGATCAGTAACGGAAAGTCACCGTTGCTCAGGGCCAGCAGGGGCAGGGTGAAAAACAGGGCAACGGGTGCCGCGAGCACTGAGGTGATGGTGGCCCGGCGCAGCACCACATCCGGTTCGGGCAGGCGGGCAAACAGGATGGTGAAGATCACCGGCATGATCATCAACATGATGGCCATGGGGCTGGCTGTGCCGATCCACAGTCCGGCAGCAATCATGAATACCAGGGCGCTGCGAATCCCCACGGCGGCGGCGATCTGCAGGTCACGGTAGGGTTTGAGACCCTGCGGGCGCAGTTGCATGTCCTTGCTGAAATGCAGGGCGCGGTTGGCTTCCAGAGCGAGAATAATGTCGGCGGTCAGGTTCAGGGCGACCTGGAAAAAGCGTCGTTGCAGCGGGGAGGCGTCGTCGTCCTGTTCGCCGCTGGCGGTTCGTAATTGCTGGCGCAGACGCTGTACTTCTTCCATGGCGTCTTCGGCGGACTGGGTTTCGCGCATGCGTTTGAAGGATTGGCGCAGCGATTCGAGCATGTCCTGCAGGGCGGGTGTCAGCAAGTCACTGTGGTTGCGCATCAGGCGGCCGATGACCCGGATGCGGGCGATCAACGACAGGGTCTTGTGGCAGATAACGGTGGCAGCGCGGGCCCTTCCCGGGCCCTGGGCGCCTTCGTAGAGGACGGCGCTGCTGTCATCACTCAGCGGGAAAATGCTTTGCAGCAGGGTGTCTACCTGAATGTGGCGCTGGGAGTGGGTGCCTGCCGGATTGAGTTCCAGTTCCAGGTAGGCAAGGGTTTGGTTGAGGGCGCCACGGGCGTGCTTCTGCAGCAGGTGGCTGACGCGGGCAGGCCACAGCAGGTTGCTGACCAGGGTTGCGCAAACCGCGCCGACAATAATTTCGCTAACACGGGCATTGGCCACATGAAAAATGCCAACGCTGGAGGTCGTGGTGGGGTTGGCGATGGAGATCACCACAATCAGCGTTGCAGTGATGCCGGCCATGGCAAAGCCATAAATGAAATTGGCTTGCCGTACCCAGGCAGAAGCCGCCGCATTGAGGCCGATCCACAGGGTCAGGGCCAACAGTGCCATGAACGGGTAGGGCAGCAAGGTGGCCAGGATCAACAGACCCATGGCGCCGCCCACCAGTGTGCCGCCGATCTGGCACAGGCCCTTTTCAATCACCAGGCCGGTTTCCGGCCGGACCTGCAGAAACACCGCAGAAATAAGCGCCCAGTAGGGCCGCTCAAGCTGCATGAGCATTGCCAGGTAAAGCGCCAGGCTCATGGCAATAATGCCCTTGAGCGCAAAGAGCACGGAATGGCGCTCCGGTGTGAGAATGACAGCCAGGCGGGGCGGCAAAGTCATGGCAGGTCAATCATTGCGTGGTGGGTGCGTCGTGCAGGCGCACGGTGGCGGTCATGCCGGCGGCCAGCAGGATGTCATCAGGGATTGACTCCAGTTCGATGTGCACCGGAATGCGCTGGGCCAGCCGCACCCAGTTGAAGGTCTGCTGTACCTGCGGGAGCAGCTGCCGGTCGGTCTGGGTGTTGGCATTGGCGATGGCCTGACCCACGCTGGTGACTTTTCCCTGCAGGGTGCGCGAGCCATTCATGAGGATCACGGAGGCGTCCTGACCCACGTGCACCAGTGGCAATTTGGTTTCCTCGAAATAACCGGTGACATAGAAACTGTCGGCTTTGACCATGGAAACCACCGGGCTGCCCTGATTGACAAAATTGCCTTGCTGCAGGGTCAGGTTGACGATGGTGCCGTCCGCCGGGGCATGAATGCGAGTGCGCTCAAGATTGATGTTGGCGCTGTCTCGTTCGGCCTTGGCCAGGGCTACATTGGCTTTGGCCAGTTGAGCCTGAATGCTGGCGCTCTCCAGGGCTTCCTTGCTGATGCTGTTATTGCTGCTGCGGTGCAGCTCCTGGCGGCGCTGATACTGGTGCTGGGCAAGGCGCAGGGCTTCCTGCTGGTAGAGCAGCTGGGCGTCGGCCTTGGCCAACGCGGCCTGGTAGCGGGTGTCATCGATGCGGAACAGCGGGTCGCCCTGGCTGACGCTCTGATTGTCTTCAATGTTGAGTTCACGGACCCAGCCGGAGACATCTGGCGACAGGGTGATGATTTCTGCCCGCACTTTGCCGTCCCGGGTCCAGGGCGCGTAAAGGTAGTAGTTCCATACCCAGTTGCCGGCGATCAGGGCCAGGATGACCAGAACGACGGTGACCAGAATTCGAAGCGATTGTTGCATGGCGCGTCCTTGTGTCAGTCAGCTCAATAGCCGCAGTGAAAGAGCAACAAAACAGACGAACAGGGAAAGGTAGAACCAGGCACCTTTCCAGACTTGGCGATGCCAGCCCAGCTGTCTCAGCAGCAGGTAAGTCATCAGGGTAAGCGCCAGTGCCAGCAGCACCAGTAATACCATGGGGCTGAACAGCATGCCGCCCACGGGGATTTCATGCAGCCACATGGTGCCTTCCGATCCGTGATGGAGCTTTTATAGTAGGGGCAGTTTGCCTGAATTTGTAGCAGGCTGCTGCGCCTGCCTGATACGTCCACGTTTTGGGTCAGGGCATTCAGGCAGAAGCGCCGGGGATATTTATACTGAGGTCATCAGGTGCTGGAGCAGCCGCTGATAGATCTGCGTCAGGGTGTCCAGTTCGCTGATGCTGGTGTGCTCGTCCACCTTGTGGATGGTGGCGTTGGTGGGGCCCAGCTCCACCACTTGCGTGCCGGTGGGGGCGATAAAGCGGCCATCGCTGGTGCCGCCGGCGGTGGACAGTTCGGTGTCCAGCTCGGTGACATCGCGGATGGCATTGACGGCCGCGTCCACCAGAGCGCCGCGGTCGGTGAGAAACGGCTGGCCGGACAGGGTCCATTGCAGATCATAGTCCAGGCCATGTTTGTCAAAGATGGCTCCGGTGCGCTCGCGCAGAATGGCGTCGGTGAGCTCAGTGGAGAAACGGAAATTGAAAATGATTTCGCAGGTGCCGGGAATCACGTTGGTGGCACCGGTGCCGCCGTTGATGTTGGAAATCTGGAAACTGGTGGCAGGAAAAAAATCGTTACCCTGATCCCACTCGGTGGTTGCCAGTTCCGCCAGTGCCGGGGCCACATCATGTACCGGGTTGCGGGCCAGATGCGGGTAGGCCACATGGCCCTGGATGCCTTTTACGGTGAGCCTGGCGCCCAGCGAGCCCCGGCGACCGTTCTTGATCACGTCACCGACAATGTTGGTGGATGACGGCTCCCCAACCAGACAGTAATCCATGTGTTCCTGGCGAGCCTGCAGGTGTTCCACCACCTTGACGGTGCCGTTAACCGATGGCCCTTCTTCGTCGGCGGTGATCAGAAAAGCCAGGCTGCCGTTATGGTCCGGGTGGGCGGCGATAAAGTCTTCCATGGCCACCATCATGGCGGCGATGGAGCCTTTCATGTCGGCGGTCCCGCGCCCGTACAGCAGGTCGCCTTCCTCGGTGGGGGTGAACGGATCGTATTTCCAGGTGGCGACGTCGCCGGTGGGCACCACATCGGTATGGCCGGCGAAAGCGAATACCGGCCCCTGCTTGCCGCGACGGGCCCACAGGTTGCGCACTTCCCCGAACCACAGGGTTTCACATTCGAATCCCAGCGCTTCGAGCTTTTCGATCATCCAGTCCTGACAGCCTTCGTCTTCAGGCGTGACGGACGCGCGGCGGATGAGTTCCTTGGTGTAGTCGAGGGTGCGGGACATGGGTATTCCAGTATCGGTGATTCGAAGCCGCTGTAGGAGCACCTCTCGAGGTGCGAACCGGTTTGGGAGAACCCCGGTGGCTGGTTCGCACCTCGAGAGGTGCTCCTACAGAGATTATGCGGACACGCCGGCGTGTTGCGTGAAGCGTACCGCGTGTTGCGTTAGTTATGCTTATGCAGCTCTTCGTTCAGGGCAATGGCGCTCTTGTTGGTGAGGCACTGCACGGCACCGCTGAGGGTGTCACGACGGAACAGCAGGTCGGATTGGCCAGCCAGGTCGCGGGCTTTCACTGTGTTGGCAATTTCGCCCTTGTCGTCCAGCAGTTGCACCTTGGAGCCGGAGGTGATGTACAGGCCGGCTTCGATGGTGCAGCGATCGCCCAGCGGAATGCCGGTGCCGGCATTGGCGCCCAGCAGGCAGCCTTCGCCCAGGGAAATGATGATGTTGCCGCCGCCGGACAGGGTGCCCATGGTGGACGCGCCACCGCCGATGTCGGAGCCTTTGCCCACAAACACGCCAGCGGAGATGCGGCCTTCGATCATGCCCGGGCCTTCAGTGCCGGCGTTAAAGTTGATGAAGCCTTCGTGCATGATGGTGGTGCCTTCGCCCACATAAGCGCCCAGGCGAACCCGTGAGGTATCGGCGATACGCACGCCGGCGGGCACCACGTAGTCGGTCATCTTGGGGAACTTGTCCACGCTGTTCACTTCCAGCACCTTGCCGTTCAGGCGGGCCAGCAGTTGACGCTCGGGCAGCTCTTCCAGGTCCACGGCACCTTCATTGGTCCAGGCCACGTTGGGCAGCAGCGGGAACATGCCGGACAGGTTAACGCCGTGGGGTTTCACCAGGCGGTGCGAGATCAAGTGCAGCTTGAGATAGGCTTCCGGGGTGGTGGCAGGCTCGGCGTCTGTTTCCAGCACAGTCAGCACCACCGGGCGATCGGATTCCTGAAACGCAACGGCATAGCTGGCTTCGTGCTCAAAACCGGCGTCACGCCATTCGCGGGCAATATGCTGAACCTGGCGGTGGGTCAGCTCCATGGCTGCGTTGCCGCCCTGGTAATCCAGCTCGTCGCGAATCACGTCGATCAGCTTGGCGTCCGGGTTAAGAGCCGGATCCGGGTAAAAGACTTCGAGCCAGTTGTCGTTACGGTTCTTGGTGCCGCAACCCAGTGCGATGGCGAAAAAATTACTCATGATGTCTCCTGACGTCGAGCTGGAGGCCTTGTGCCTGAAGCCGGACGTTGATCGGTAGTGTCGGGCATCCGGCGTTGGGCGTCCGGCGTTATTTCAATGTGGTTTCCCACTCGTCGGCCTTGAAGCCGGCGAGAATGAAATCGTTGCTTTGCAAAATCGGGCGCTTGATGACAGACGCATTTTCCATGGCCAGATTGACGGATTTCTCCGTGTTCATGGATTCCTTGACAGCATCGTCCAGTTTGCGCCAAGTGGTGCCGCGTTTGTTGATCACGGTTTCCCAACCCAGGGCTTCCAGCCATTGGCGTAATCGTTGTTCCGGCACGCCTTCTTTCTTGTAGTCGTGAAAGTGATAGGCCACGCCGTTGTCATCCAGCCATTTCATGGCTTTCTTCATGGTATCGCAGTTCTTGATACCGAAGACGGTCAGTTCCATGGAAAACCTATAAAGCAGTTGAAAGTTCAAAGTTCAAAGTTGAAACGCGGGCACGGTTATTATTCCTGCTTCAGCCTGTCTCGCGCTTTTCAACGTTTAACTTTCATCTTGTAACTCATCCAGCAACGCCTTGATCCGCTGGGCGCCTTCAATACATTCCTCCAGCGGGGCCACCAGCGCCATGCGTACCCGGTTTTCCCCCGGGTTTTTACCATTGATGGTGCGTGATAAATAGCGGCCGGGTAACACGGTGACGTTGTGTTCGGCCTGCAAACGCTGGGCGAAAGCTTCGTCACTGATGGGCGTTTTAGGCCACAAATAGAAGCCCGCTGCCGGGGCGGATACCTTAAGGGGGCCGCCAAGAATGTCCAGTACTGCGTCGAATTTTTCCCGATACAGTGCCCGGTTGGTTTGTACATGTTTTTCGTCATTCCAGGCGGCGATGCTGGCCAGCTGGTGATGAATGGGCATGGCACAACCGTGATAGGTGCGGTAACGCAGAAACCGTTGCAGCACTTCGCTGTCGCCGGCGGCAAAACCGGAGCGCAGCCCGGGCAGATTGGAGCGCTTGGACAGGGAGTGGAAGACCACGCAACGGCGGTAGTCGTGACGGCCCATCTCGGCGCAGGCTTCCAGCAGCCCGGTGGGAGGGGTGTCGCGATAGATTTCCGAATAGCATTCGTCTGAGGCGATAACAAAATCGTACTTATCCGCCAGCTGAATCAGGGCCTTGAGCTGGGCCTTGCTGAGCGTGGCCCCGGTAGGGTTGCCCGGGGTACAAATAAACAGCAGCTGGGTACGGGTCCAGGTGTCTTCACTGACCGCATCGAAGTCCGGTTGTAGGCCTGTGGCGTCGGTGCAAGGCAGGTACATGGGCTCGCCACCGGCCAACAGCGTGGCGCCTTCGTAAATCTGGTAGAAGGGATTGGGCATCAGCACCAGCGGCTGGCGCTGGCGATCCACCACCGCCTGGGTAAAGGAAAACAGGGCTTCCCGGGTGCCGTTTACCGGCAACACCTGGCTGGCCGGGTCGATATCTTGCAGGTGAAAGCGGCGCTTGAGCCACTGGCCGATGGCCTCACTCAATTCCGGGATACCGGCGGTGGTCGGGTAGTTGGCTAGCCGCGCGGTGGAGTCTTTTAATACCTGCTGCACAAAATCCGGCGACGGGTGTTTGGGCTCGCCGATGGACAGGGCAATGGGCGACTTGTCCGATTGGGGCAAGCCGCTGAACAGGGTCTTCAATTTTTCAAACGGGTAGGGGTGCAACCGTTCCAGATCTGGGTTCATAGGGTCAGGTGTTTCCGTTGTTCTTGTCGTCGAGTTCTTGCTTGAGGGTCTGCTGCAGTTCCTGGCACAACGTCGGGTCGGAAACCGGCTCGCCATCAAGGTCGGTAATGAAGAAAACGTCTTCGGCGCGTTCGCCCAGGGTGGCAATGCGGGCATTCTGCACCAGAATCTCGAAGCGCATGAAGATGCGCCCGATATGAGCCAGCAGGCCGGGGCGGTCCAGGGTCTGGATGTCCACGGCGGTACGGTCGTTGACGATGTCGTTGCTGATCACTACCTGGGTGGGCACATCAAAGTGTTTGTTGCGCCGGGGCATGCGGCGGCTCACCGTGGTGGCATAACGGTCCGGGTGCTTCAGGGTTTCGGTGAGCGTCTTGCGGATTTGCTCGATGCGCGCCCAGTCTTCGCCGATAGGCGTGCCGTGCTCATCGAGCACGATGTAGGTGTCCAGGCTGAAGCCGTCCGCGCTGGTGATAATGCGCGCGTCCATGATGGTCAGGCCCAGGCTGTCCAGGGCGTTCACGGTGGCGCTGAACAGGTTGCGGGTGTCCGGAGTGTAAATAAAGATCTGCGATCCGCCGGCCAGCACGCTCTGGCTCGATTCGCGAATCAGTACCAGCGGATCGTCCGGGTCTTCCCGGTCGAGCAGCGCTTCGGTGTGCCAGGAAATATCCCGTGGGGTTTCCCGCAGGAAGTATTCGTCGCCGATGTTGCTCCACAGTGCTTCGATTTTGGCGCCGTCGTGGTCGCGGTCTGTGAGCAGGCGCAGGGCAGCGTCGCGGGTTTCGTCGATCCAGTCCTGTTTTTCCACCGGGTTGTTCAGGCCACGGCGCAGGGCGCGCTTGGTTTCGGTGTACAGCTGACGTAACAGGGAGGCGCGCCAGGAATTCCACAGGGTCGGGTTGGTGGCGTTGATGTCGGCCACGGTGAGCACGTAGAGATAATCCAGGTGCACCAGATCGCCCACCTTGCGGGCAAAATCGTAGACCACGTCCGGATCGGAGATGTCCTTGCGTTGGGCGGTGACGCTCATGGTCAGGTGGTTGCGTACCAGCCAGGCCACCAGCTTGCCGTCCCAGGCGGTGAGACCGTGGCGTTGGCAGAAAGCGATGGCATCGTCCGCGCCGAGTTCGGAATGGTCGCCACCGCGGCCCTTGGCGATATCGTGATAGAGGCCGGAGGCGTACAGCAACTCGGGCTTGGGCAGGCGATAGAACACTTCGCTGGCCAGCGGGAATTCTTCGCGCAGGTCTTCGTAGCGCAGCCGGCGCATGTTCTTGATCACCAGCAGGGTGTGGGCATCCACGGTGTAAATATGGAAGAGGTCGTACTGCATCATGCCGATGATGCCGCCGAATTCCGGAAGGTACTTGCCCAGGATGCCGTAGCGTTTCATGCGGCGCAGCTGGGAGAACAGGGCATGGGGGCTGCGCAACAGCTGCATGAACAGGTCTGTGTTGACCGGGTTGTTACGGAAGGCGTCGTCGATCTGGCGGCGATTGTAGATCAGCGCGCGGACGGTGGAGGCGCGAATGCCTTTCAGGTCCGGGTTCTGGGCCATCAGCACAAAGGCCTCCAGCAGGGCGCTGGGGTGATGCTCGAACACTTCCGGGTTGCTGATTTCCAGGTAATCGTTGCGCACCTGGAAACGGCGATTGAGCGGGCGTACCTGCTCCTGGGTGTCGCTGCGCAGAATGACTTCATCAAATAGCTGCAGCAGCATTTCGTTGAGCACGGACAGGGCCAGGGCCACCCGGTAGAAGCCTTTCATGAAATGTTCCACTGCCAGGTTGGCACTGGAATCTTCATGGCCCAGCCGGTCCGCAAGCTGGCGCTGGTGATCGAACAACAGGCGGTTTTCGTTGCGCTCGGTCTGGACATGCAGCTGCCAGCGCACTTCCCAGAGGTAATCCAGGCATTTGCGCAGCACGCCGTATTCTTCCGGGGTAAGGAAGCCGTCGCTGACCAGGGCTTCCAGGCTGTCGGCGTTGAAGTGACGCTTGGCGACCCAAGCGATCATTTGCACGTCGCGCAGGCCGCCCGGGGCATTTTTCAGGTCGGGTTCGAGATTGTATTCGGTGTCATTGAAGCGCTTGTGTCGGGCGGTCTGTTCTTCCCATTTGGCGGCGAAGAAGGCGGCAGAATCCCACATGTGCTCCGGGCCGGTGCGGTCTTCCAGCTGCCCGCGCAGGGTGTCGTTGCCGGCGAGAGTGCGCGCTTCCATGATATTGGTGGCCACGGTAATGTCTTCCCGCGCCAGCTCCACGCATTCGTCCAGGGTGCGCACCGCATGGCCGATTTCCAGGCCCATATCCCAAAGAAAGGCCACGAACCGCTCAAGGTTGTCGCACAGCGCCTGTTCCGGGGTGTCGGCGAGCAGCACCAGCAGATCCACATCGGAGCAGGGGTGCAATTCCCCGCGGCCGTAGCCGCCGACAGCCACCAGCGCTACGTCATCGCGGTCGGACAGACCAAACAGGGACCAGGCTGCGATCATCACCTGGTCCACCATTGTGGCTCTTGTCTGGACCAGCTCGGTAATGTCGGTGGCCTCAAAGGTCTGATTCAGCCGCTCCTGGCCCTGGGCCAGATACTGGCGGGCGTATTGGCCCGGCTGGGCGCTTTCCTGCAAGGCGTCGAGCAGGGAGTCCTGGGATATTGCGGGTAGCAATGACACTTAATAGAGGTCCGTTTCTTCGCTGCGGGCGGTGAGTACTTCATAGCCATCGGCGGTGACCGCGATGGTGTGCTCCCACTGCGCGGACAACTTGCGGTCTTTGGTGACCACGGTCCAGGCGTCGGGCAGCAGTTTATTGGCGGCTTTGCCGGCGTTGATCATGGGTTCGATGGTGAACACCATGCCTTCCTGTAATTCAAGACCCGTGCCAGGCTTGCCGTAGTGCACCACCTGGGGTTCTTCATGGAAGCCCTCGCCGATGCCGTGACCGCAGTATTCGCGGACCACAGAGAAGCGTTCGCCCTCGGCCATTTTTTGAATCCGATGACCAATGTCGCCGAGCTGTATGCCGGGCCGGACCATGCGAATACCGGCCAACATGCATTCGCGGGTAGTTTCCACCAGCCGGCGGGCCAGCACAGAGGGCTCGCCCACGTAAAACATCTTCGAGGTGTCGCCATGCCAGCCGTTCTTGATGACAGTGACATCGATATTGACGATATCGCCTGTTTTCAGGGCTTTGCGGTCGCTGGGAATGCCGTGGCAGACCACATGGTTCACCGAGGTGCATACCGATTTGGGGAAGGGCATGCGACCGGGGGCGCCGCCATAGCCCAGAGGCGCAGGAATCGCCTGCTGTTTGTTGACGATATGGTCGTGGCAGATGCGGTCCAGTTCCTCGGTGGTGACCCCCGGTTTGACGTACTCGCCGATCATTTCCAGGACTTCGGCGGCCAGCTTGCCCGCTTCACGCATTTGCTCGATTTGCTCGGGGGTTTTAATGACGACATTCATGAGGCTTGGGGAAACTCCTGCTTTTTCAGTGAGTTGGGCGGGGCTTGGGCAAAGCATTTTGGGCCGGGTAGACACCTTTGCGTTGCCTGTGAGGGGCGGCTGTGGTATAAAGCGCGCGCTTTCCCGCTCTGCGTCGGTCAACAGACGACGGTGTCGCATTGTAACCGCCGATGAGTGGGGAAGGAAATCACACATGCCCCGTCACATAGCCCTGGGTGCCTTCTGGTCTGTAAGTTGGACCGATTTGGTTGGGTTTATGCGGGGGCGTGGAGGCCTAACCCAAAGTGGAGTACTAACAATGTCTAGCGTAACTATGCGCGATATGCTGAAAGCGGGCGTGCACTTCGGTCACCAAACCCGTTACTGGAATCCGAAGATGAATGCTTACATCTTCGGCGCCCGCAACAAGATTCACATCATCAACCTGGAGCAGACCCTGCCCCTGTTCAACGACGCCATGGCGTTCCTGAACAAGCTGGCGGCCAGCAACAACAAGATCCTGTTTGTTGGTACCAAGCGTGCGGCGCAGAAAGCGGTGAGCGAAGAAGCCCAGCGTTGCGGTATGCCCTATGTGGATCACCGTTGGTTGGGCGGCATGCTAACCAACTGGAAAACCATTCGTCAGTCCATCAAGCGTTATCGTGAGCTGGAAGCCCAGTTCCAGGATGGCACTTTTGACAAACTGACCAAGAAAGAAGCCCTGATGCGCAAGCGCGAGATGGACAAGCTCGAGCGTTCTATCGGTGGTATCAAGGACATGGGCGGCCTGCCTGACGCACTGTTCGTGATCGACGTGGATCACGAAGACATCGCGCTGCAGGAAGCTCGCAAGCTGGGGATCCCGGTTGTTGCAGTGGTTGATACCAACTCCAACCCGGACGGCGTTGATTACGTCATTCCCGGCAACGACGACGCAATCCGCGCCATTCAGCTGTATGTGAAAGCCGCAGCTGACGTGATTCTGGAAGGCAAGCAGTACGCCCAGAACCAGACCGGTGGCGAGAGCGAGTTCGTCGAGGTAGCAGATGAAGCCCAGGGCGAAAAAGCCGAAGGTTAATCTATCGGTGGGCGAGCCGCTGGCTCGCCCGCTTTACCGAAACATACCAAAGTTAAGAGGATAATCATGGCTGCTGTTACTGCTGCAATGGTTAAAGAGCTTCGTGAGCGTACCGGTCTTGGCATGATGGAGTGCAAGAAGGCGCTGGTTGAAGCAGATGGCGATATCGAAAAAGCCATCGACGATATGCGTAAATCCGGCCAGGCCAAAGCGGCCAAGAAAGCCGGCCGCACCGCTGCTGAAGGCGGTGTGGTGATTGCTACCAACGACGCAAACACCGTTAGCGTGATGGTGGAAATCAACTCCGAAACCGATTTCGTTGCCCGTGATGAAAACTTCCTGGGCTTCTGTGACAAAGTAGCTGGCGCTGCTCTGGCCGCAGGTGAAACCGACGCCGCCAAGATTGGCGAACTGACTCTGGACGACGGGGCGACCGTTGAACAGGCCCGTCAGGCGCTGGTTCAGAAAATCGGTGAAAACATCCAGATCCGTCGTGCTGCCAAGCTGGAAGCGGAAGGTGCCATTGGCGCTTACGTTCACGGCGGCCGTATCGGTGTTCTCGTTGCCCTGAAAGGTGGCGATGCCGAGCTGGGTAAAGATGTTGCCATGCACGTGGCGGCGGTTAACCCGATGGTCATCAGTGGCGATCAGGTTCCCGCTGAAGTGCTGGAAAAAGAGAAAGAGATCATCCGCGCCCAGCCTGATATGGAAGGCAAGCCGGCTGAGATCGTTGAGAAAATGCTCGGCGGCCGTATCAACAAGTTCCTGAAAGAAGTGAGCTTGCTGGACCAGCCGTTCGTGAAAGATCCGAATACCACTGTCGGTGCGCTGGTTAAAGCGGCCGGTGCTGAAATCGTCGCTTTCGAGCGTCTGGTTGTCGGCGAAGGTATCGAGAAAGAAGAAGTCGACTTCGCGGCCGAAGTGGAAGCTGCGGCCAAAGGCTAAGGCTCGCGAGTTCGATGTGCAAAAGGGCGCCTTGCTGGCTTGACTAGCAGGGCGTTTTTTTCGCCTGTTGAACGGCAGAAAGTGAAAAGCGCTTGCAACCATCGTGCGGGGCGGTACTGTGCTATGCAGCACAGGCTCGTGCGTTTGAATGCAGTGAAAGGCCGGCCTGGGCCGGTAAAAATGATGACGATGGCGGGTTATTCATGGGTGGCGGTTTCGTATGAGTGGTGGAGAGAAAGACATGCCGACGAACAAGGAGCGCTCACCGCGCTATAACCGTATTCTGCTCAAGCTGAGTGGTGAGGCGCTGGCGGGTGAAGAGGGGTTCGGTATCGACCCGAAGGTACTGGATGCCATTTCCCTGGAAATCGGCCAATTGGTTGGCATCGGCGTTCAGGTCGGCCTGGTTGTTGGCGGTGGTAATCTGTTTCGTGGCGCGGCGCTGCAGAGCGCCGGCCTGGACCGGGTCGCCGGGGACCATATGGGCATGCTGGCCACGGTGATGAATGGCCTGGCCCTGCGCGATGCCCTGGAGCGCTCCAATATCCGCACTCGCCTGATGTCGGCGATCCCCATGAGTGGTGTGGTGGAGCACTATGATCATCGCAATGCCAATCGCCACCTGAAAAACGGTGAAGTGGTGATCTTCTGTGCCGGTACCGGCAATCCCTTCTTTACCACCGACTCTGCTGCCTGCTTGCGCGGCATTGAAATCAGTGCCGATGTGGTATTGAAGGCCACCAAGGTGGATGGGGTCTATAATGATGATCCGGTGAAAAACCCGGATGCGGTCAAATACGACACCTTGACCTATGATGAGGTGCTGGATAAAAAGCTGGGTGTCATGGATCTGACGGCTATTTGTCTGTGCCGCGACCATGCCATGCCGTTGCGTGTTTTTGATATGAACAAGAAGGGTGCCCTGCTCAATCTGATGCTGGGCGGTAATGAAGGTACCCTGGTGGAAGCCGCGCAGTAAGCGCTGGCGATACCGCTGATAGAGCGAGGAATAACGGTGATTGACGATATTCGCAGTGATGCGCAAAGCCGCATGAAAAAGAGTCTTGAGGCACTGGATTCAGCCATGAAACGGGTGCGGACCGGTCGGGCACATCCCAGCCTGCTGGACAATATTACCATTGAGTATTATGGCGCTGAGACGCCGCTCAACCAGATGGGTAATATCTCGGTGGAAGAAGGCAGAACGCTGACGGTTTCGCCGTTCGACAAGTCAATGATTCCGCAGATCGAACGTGCCATCCTGATGTCCGATCTGGGCCTGAACCCGTCCACGTCCGGCACCCTGATTCGTTTACCGCTGCCGCCGCTGACCGAGGAAACCCGCAAGGATCTGGTGAAGGTGGTGCGCGCAGAAGCTGAACAGGCTCGTGTCTCTATTCGCAACATTCGCCGTGACGCCAACAGCGACCTGAAAGAGCTACTCAAGGAAAAAGAAATTTCCGAGGATGAGCAGCGCCGTGGCGAAGAACAGATCCAGCAGCTCACCGATAAAATGGTGGCGGAAGTGGAAAATGTTCTGAAAGAGAAAGAAGAGGAATTGATGACCGTTTAATCGCGGCTTGCGAACGGTAATCTGACTGACATTTCGGGCTGCGCGTCAGCCCGTTTTTATTATTGGCGGATGCAGTATGGCCGACAATCAACCGCATTCCAGTGCCCCCGATCTCGATTCCCACCAGGGCAGTGTGCCTCGCCATGTGGCGATCATCATGGACGGCAACAACCGCTGGGCCCGTAAGCAGGGTTTACCGGGAGAGGAAGGGCATCGCGCCGGTGAGGCAACGGTGCAGGCGATCATTCGCCAGGCTGCCCAGCGGAGCATAGAGGCGTTGACGCTTTTCGCGTTCAGCTCGGAAAACTGGCGCCGGCCCCAGTCTGAAGTGGATCACCTGATGGCTTTGTTCCTCAAGGCATTGGGTGGCCGGGTTGAAGAGCTGCATGGCCATGGTGTACGCATCCGTTTTATTGGTGACCGCTCAGCGTTCGCAGCGGACCTGCAGGACGGCATGGCCGAGGCGGAATCGTTGACGGCCGCGAACAACCGCATGACGGTGGTGATCGCGGTGAATTATGGCGGGCAGTGGGATATTGCCCATGCCGCCCGGATAATGGCGGAAAAAGTGGCCGCCGGTGAGATGCAGCCAGAGCAGATCAGCGCGGAGTCCATGGCGCCGCAGCTGTCCATGGCGGATTTACCGCCCCCGGATTTGCTGATTCGCACTGGTGGCGATCAAAGAATAAGCAACTTTTTGTTGTGGCAACTGGCTTACAGTGAACTGTATTTCTCACCGTTGTTGTGGCCAGATTTTGACGCTGATGCCTTTGATGCAGCGTTACAGGATTTTGCTGGCCGCCAGCGACGCTTTGGTCGTTCCGGTGAGGAAGTGGCCAGCTTGAGTGGAGAACAATAATGCTAAAGCTGCGCGTGATTACCGCGCTGGTGCTGCTGCCAATCGTGCTGGCCGCCGTTTTCGGGCTGGATCGCCTACCGTTTGCCCTTGTGGCCGGGGTGTTTTTTGTCTTGGCTGGCTGGGAATGGGCGGCCATGATGGGCAAGATTAGCCTGACTGTGCGTTTGGCCTGGGTGGCGGCACTGGCTGTGGCGATGGCCGCAGCGGAGTATTTTCATCCCGCCTGGTTGCTTAATGCGATTCCCGTGTGGTGGTTGCTCGCGCTGGTGTTGGTGGTGGGATACCCGGGCAATGCTCGCGTCTGGTACCGCCCTGCGCTGATGGCGCTGGTGGGCCTGTTGTTGCTGGTTCCGTCCTGGGCCGCCATTGTGCAATTGCAGAGCAATGGTGCCCTGGGCCTGGCGGGCCCCTGGGCGCTGATGTTTATTCTTCTGTGGGTGTGGGCGGCGGATACCGGTGCGTATTTTGCCGGTCGCACCTTTGGCAAACACAAGCTGGCCCCGCTGGTGAGCCCAGGCAAGACCATTGAAGGCCTGTTGGGTGGTGTCGCTCTGGCGCTGGTTGTTGTGGCAGGTGTGTACGCTGCAGGCCTGCTGGACGCCCAGTTGTGGCCGTTAATGCTAGTGGCCTTGTTTACTGTGCTGGCGTCAGCCCTGGGCGACCTGTTTGAAAGCATGGTAAAGCGCGAGCGCGGCTTCAAGGACAGCGGCACCATCCTGCCCGGTCACGGCGGTATGCTGGACCGCATCGATAGCGTCACAGCGGCCATGCCCATCGCTCTGGCCGGGTTCAACTGGTTTGCCCTGCCGGGAGGCAGTTTGTGACACCCTCTGCAAGCGATTCACACCGCGTTCCTCGCTCTGGCAGGCAGCGCCTGACGTTGCTGGGGGCCACGGGCAGCATTGGTCAGCAAACCCTGGATGTGGTGGTGCGTCACCCGGAGCGCTATGAGGTGTTTGCGGTCACTGCCGGTACCCAGTGGCAGGCCATGGCGCGGCTGTGCGAAACGGTACAGCCGCGTTATGCGGCCATGGCAGACCCCGCCGCCGCCACGGCGCTGCGGAACCATCTGGGTAGGGCTGGGTCACAGGTAGAGGTTCTGGCAGGCCCTGAATCTCTCTGTGAGCTGGCGGCTCACCCGGATGCGGATACGGTGGTGGCAGGCATTGTCGGTGCTGCCGGTGTGCGTCCGACTCTGGCTGCGGTGGAGGCAGGCAAGCGGGTGCTGCTGGCCAACAAGGAAGCGCTGGTCGTGACTGGGTCCTTGTTTATGGACGCAGTGAAGCGTCACGGGGCCACATTGCTGCCGCTGGATTCCGAGCACAACGCCATTTTTCAATGCTTGCCATCCGAAGGGGTCAACGCGGGGGTTGAGCGTCTGCTACTGACGGCATCTGGCGGCCCTTTCCGGGAGTTCAGCGCAGAACAGTTGCAAGCGGTCACCCCGGAGCAGGCGATTAAACATCCCAACTGGGATATGGGGCCGAAGATCTCTGTGGATTCCGCCACCTTGATGAACAAGGGGTTGGAGTTTATCGAGGCTTGCTGGTTGTTCGATGTACCGCCCGCCATGGTGGATGTGGTGGTGCACCCCCAGAGTGTGATTCACTCCATGGTCGCTTACCGAGATGGCTCGGTGTTGGCGCAGATGGGCACACCGGATATGCGTACCCCCATCGCCTGTGGTCTGTCGTGGCCGGAGCGGGTGGAATCCGGGGCCAAGCGGCTGGATTTTGCGGCGCTGGCCGGGCTGAATTTTGAATTGCCTGACCTGAAGCGGTTTCCCTGTCTGGGTCTGGCGCGTGATGCCATGGCCGCCGGCGGGACCGCAACGGCGGTGCTTAATGCGGCCAATGAAGAGGCTGTGGCGGCTTTTCTGAGCGGTCAACTCGATTTTATGGGCATTGCGGATGTGGTGGCGCGGACCCTGGAGCAGCAGGATGCGCCAGCCTGCCGGGATGTGGATGCGGTCATGGAGATTGATCGCCAGGCGCGGCAGGTTGCCCGCCGTTGGATTAAGGAGCGTGGATGCTGACGTTGCTGGCATTCGTCGTCACGATTGTAATCATTGTGGCTTTCCATGAATGGGGCCACTTTCTTGCTATGCGCGCCTTTGGCGTCCGCGTTCTGACCTTTTCTGTGGGCTTCGGCCCGAAAATCCTGCGTTTTACCGATAAGAAGGGCACTGAGTGGGTGATCAGCGCGATTCCCCTGGGTGGCTACGTGAAGCCGCTGGATGTCCGTGAAGATGAGACGGCGGAAGGTGCGCCGGGCGAATTTTCCGCCAAGCCGGCCTGGCAGCGCGTGATTACCTATGCGGCGGGCCCGGTGTTCAACTTTATCCTTGCCATGCTGATCTACTGGGTGTTGATGTTTGGCTACGGTCAACGTGGCCTGGAAGCCGTGGTGGGCCCGGTGACGCCGGATTCTGTCGCCGAGCAGGCCGGTTTTGTGCCCGGGGATCGCATCGTTGCAGTGGGCAACACCGAGCTGCAGGGCTGGCGCGCCTTCTACAACGAATTGATCCTGCATCTGGGCGAGCCGGATACCCTGGCGATCACCGTAGAGCAGGCTGGAGGTGGCATCACGGTTCGTGAGCTGGATACCTCGCCCTGGTCCGCGGATCTGGACAAGCCGCCCCTGGAAGCCCTGGGGCTCAATCAGGCCGTGGTTATCGGTGAGCTCCAGGCGGGCAGCCCGGCAGAGCAGGCCGGCCTGACCGGTGGTGATCAGGTGCTTACCCTGAACGCTGAACCGGTATTCAGCTGGTCCCAGTGGCAGGAAAGTATCATGGCTGCACCGGGTGAGTCCCTGGCTGTCGGTGTACTCCGCGGAACGCGCATTGAGACGCTCCAGGTGGTGCCAGCCACGGTGACCGAAAACGGTGAATCTTTTGGCCGTATCGGCGTGGGCCTGGGCGGCGTTTACCAGCAGGAATTTGGTGTGCTGGGGGCTGTCAGTGCGGCGAGCAGTCGCTTTGCCGAGCAGGTCAATGTGGTGGGCGCGAGCCTGGTGAAACTGGTCACCGGCAAGCTTTCTCTCGATAACCTGGGTGGCCCCATCACCATTGCCCAGGTGGCCGGCGAAAGTGCGTCCATTGGCATTGCCAGCTTCCTGGCATTGCTGGCTTACCTCAGCATCACGCTGGGGGTGATTAACCTTCTACCCGTACCAATGCTTGATGGCGGCTGGATTTTCTTTGGAATCATTGAAATGATTCGCGGTCGCAGTTTACCTGAGCGGTTCTTGATGGCCGCACAAGGTGTTGGGCTGACGCTCGTGGTCAGCTTCATGTTATTGGCCATTTACAACGACTTGGTGAAGCAGTTTTCATGAGATTTGGGGACATTCTGAGCAGCCCCCTGAAGGGCCTGCTAGCGGTTTTTTGCCTGTTGGCAGCACCGCTGCTAAATGCGGACACACAGTTACCGTTCAAGGTCCACGATATTCGTGTAGAAGGCCTCCAGCGTCTGCCTGTGGAGCGGGTCTACGCCTCCCTGCCGATTCAGGCTGGTGACACGGTTAACCGTGGTCAGGTGGTCGATGCGGTTCAGCGCCTTTTTGCCACCGGCAACTTTGAGGATGTGCAGCTGGGCCGTGACGGTGACGACCTGGTGGTGATTGTTGCCGAGCGCCCGAGTATTGCGCGTATCGAACTGTCTGGTAACAAATCCATTGACGAAGAAAATCTGCGCAAGGGCCTGACAGAGGCGGGGCTTGCTGAAGGTGAAGTGTTCCAGCGCTCTACCTTGCAGGCGATTGCGGGCGAACTGGAGCGCCAGTACGTCAGTCAGGGCCGCTACGGGGCAGATATCAAGACCGAATCGGTGGCGTTGCCGCGCAACCGGGTGGCTCTGAAGATCGAGATTTATGAAGGTAAAGCCGCGAGAATTCGCAATATCAACATCGTAGGCAATCAGCTGTTTGACGATGAAACCTTACTGGAAGATTTTGAGCTGCATTCTTCCGGCTTCTGGTCGTTCATCAAGGGCGATGACAAATACTCCCGGGAAAAACTGGGTGGCGACCTGGAGCGGCTGCGCTCCTATTACCTGGATCGTGGTTATATCAACTTTTCCATCGAATCGACCCAGGTGTCAGTCACTCCGGATCGTCGTAGTGTCTTTATCACCGTGAATGTTGCCGAAGGCGAACAATACACCGTCAATGAGGTGAATCTGGCTGGTGACCTGGTGGTGGAAGAGGAACAGTTGCGTCCCTTGTTGATCGTTAAGAAAGGGCAGGTGTTCAGCCAACAACTGGTGACCTATACCAATGATCTGATCAAACGCCGTCTCGGCAATGAAGGTTACACTTTCGCGGAAGTTAACGGCCGTGAGCATAATGCCAATGACGAGGATCACACTGTTGACGTGACCTTCTATGTGGATCCTGGCCGCAAGGTCTATGTCCGCCGGATCAACTTTAGTGGTAACGCCAAGACCGACGACGAAGTGCTGCGCCGTGAGCTGCGTCAGTTCGAACAGGCGCCGGCAAACACCTCATTGGTCGACTTGTCTCGTCAACGTTTGCAGCGCCTGGGTTACTTCAGTGTGGTAGAAGCGGACACGCCGCGGGTGCCCAATGCGGATGATCTGGTGGATGTGAACTACAAGGTGGAAGAGCAGCCTTCCGGCTCCATCGGTGCCAACGTGGGTTTCTCCGACGCTTCCGGTTTTATCTTCGGTGCCAACGTGACCCAGAATAACTGGCGCGGTAGTGGTAACCGGGTCTCCTTTGCGCTGAGCCGCTCCGACATCCGTGATTCCTACAGCTTTTCTCATTACAACCCGTATTACACCTTGGACGGGGTAAGCCGGGGCTTCAGCCTGTTCTATTCCGAAATTGATTTCGATGAAACCACGGTGGCCTCCTATGCGGCGGATCGTCTGGGTGGCTCGGTGACGTTTGGTTATCCCATCTCGGAATATTCCCGTCTGAGCTTCGGTGCCACCTACGAGAAAACCGACATTACCACCGGTGATTTCGTGGCCGTGGATATTGCCAACTTCCTGATCGAAGAGGGCACCAAGTTCAATGAATACAAGGCCAATGCCTCACTGCAGACCAGCACCCTGAACCGGGGCATCCTGCCTGATCGCGGTTGGTCGAGTACCCTTGGCTTTGAAGTGGCGGTGCCGGGGTCCGATTACGGCTTCTACAAGCTGAACTGGACCGGGCAGAAATATTTCCCCATTACCCAGCGCTGGACGCTGCGCACCCGTGCTGATGTGGCCTATGGTGATGGCTACGGCGACGACACGGTGCTGCCGTTCTTCGAGAACTATTATTCAGGCGGTATCGGCTCCGTGCGTGGCTACGAGTCTCGCTCCCTGGGGCCACGCTCTGAAGGCTTGAGTTATTACCTCAATGGCACCACGGATCCCAGCCCGGATCCCATCGGCGGCAACTTCCTGACAGAAGCGAGCATGGAGCTGATTTTCCCGACGCCCTTTGCGCCGGAGTCACGAAGCGTGAGAACCTTCCTGTTCGTGGATGCGGGGAACGTGTTTGAAACCGAGCGGGATGATATTTTTGCGGACTTTGAGCCACAGGATATTCGTACCTCTGCCGGTATCGGGCTGACCTGGTTGACGGCCATCGGGCCGCTCAGCTTCAACCTCGCCAAGGCGCTGAACGACCAGCCAGGCGACGACACGGAAGTATTCCAATTTTCTCTGGGACAGACTTTTTAGGAGTTTAATAATGATGAAAAAAACACTGGTAGCACTGACACTTATTCTGCCTTCACTGGGCATGGCTGATGCCTCCGTTGGGGTTCTCGATCCGATTGCTGCATTGCAATCGTCGGATAACGTGAAAGCAAAAATGTCATCCCTGGAAAATGAACTGTCTGCCGATGAGCAAAAGCTCAACGCTCTGCAGAATGATGTGCAGAAACTGCAGCAAAAATTGCAAAAAGAAGCCATGACCATGTCAGCGGATCAGCAAGACACGTTGAAGACGCAAGGTCAGCAGAAAATGATCGAAATCCAGAGCCTGCAGCGCAAGCTGCAAAAGCGTGCCAACGAAGCGCAGCGTGACATTCTGGAAGAAATGCAGCCGAAACTGAAAACCGCCATGGAAGCCGTGGCCAAGCGTGAAAAGCTGGATGTGGTTCTCAATGCCCAGGCGGTGATGTACACCAAGCCTGACCTGGACATTACCGAGGCTGTGGGCAAACAACTGAACAGCATGAAATAATGCTGACCCTCGGAGAACTTGCAGAAAAGCTGGGTGCGGAGCTGGTCGGAGAGGCCAGCCACGTAGTCGATGGTCTGGGCACGATCCAGTCCGCGTCACCCAGCCAGCTTACCTTTCTTGCCAACCCTCGTTATCGGTCGTTTTTGGAACAGACCGGCGCGGGGGCGGTGCTGATCCCTGAGTCTCAGCGGGAATATTGCCCGGTTGCGGCCTTGATCGTTAAAGATCCGTACCTCGCGTTTGCCAAAGCCAGTGCGTTTTTTGAGGTTGCACCACAACCGCAGGCGGGTGTGCATCCTGCTGCTGTGGTTGATGCAGCGGCACAGATTGCTGATTCAGCCTCTATTGGCCCGAACGTGGTGGTGGAAGCGGATGTGACGGTGGGAGAGGGTGCTGTCATCATGGCGAACAGCGTGGTGGGGGCTGGTTCGCGTATCGGGGATCAGTGTCGAATTTGGCCAAATGTTACAATTTACCATGGTGTCACACTGGGTCCGCGCACTATCATACACGCCAATTGCGTGATCGGTGGCGATGGTTTCGGTTTCGCCTTTAATGGCGCGGGTTGGACCAAGCTTCACCAGGTCGGTGGTGTCACCATCGGTGCCGATGTGGAAATTGGCGCTGGCACCACAGTAGATCGTGGGGCAATCGAAGATACCATCATTGGTAATGGCGTGATTCTGGACAATCAGATTCAGGTCGCGCACAACGTTGTCATTGGTGATCATACCGCTATCGCCGGGAAAGCTGGCATCGCTGGTTCAGCCAAAATCGGTTCCTTCTGCCTGATTGGTGGAGCGGCCGGTATCGCTGGTCACATCGAGGTGTGTGACAAGGTGCAAATTCTGGCCATGTCACTGGTCTCCAGCTCTATCAAGGAACCGGGTACCTATGGTTCTGCGTTGCCCGTGGATAGCCAATCCCGCTATCGTAGGAACGTGGCGCGTTTCCGGAATCTGGATGATCTGGCCCGCCGTGTGCGCAAGCTTGAGCGTTTAAGCGACTAATTATCCGCGATTTGCGGTACTTGCCTGTGTGGAACACATGATGATGGATATTCAAGCGGTCAGGGAATACCTGCCCCATCGTTACCCTTTTTTGTTGATTGACCGGGTGTTGAATCTCGAGCCCGGGAAGCGGATTGAAGCGTTGAAAAACGTGACGATCAACGAGCCGTTCTTCAATGGCCATTTTCCTGACGAGCCCATCATGCCCGGCGTATTGATCATCGAAGCGATGGCGCAGGCTGCAGGCATTCTGGGTTTTGTGACGGAAAATAAAAAACCCTCAGACGGCTATATCTATCTGCTGGTGGGGACTGACAAGGCGCGCTTCAAGCGTCGTGTGATCCCGGGGGATACTCTCCACCTGTTCGCTGAATATGTGGTGGTAAAACGCAATATTCTGAAATTCACCTGTGAGGCGCAGGTAGATGGGAAAACGGTTGCCAGCGCAGAAATGCTGGTTGCTGAGCAAAAAGTCTGATCCCCACCCGTACGCCAGTGCGAGGCTGGCGTATACTGCCTGCCACCATCATCAAAATAAAAGTGACTAGTCCATGATTCATCCGACCGCCCTTATTGATCCGGCCGCGGAGCTTGCAGAGGATGTGCAGGTGGGTCCGTACTCCATTATTGGCCCCGACGTGAAAATCGGTGCGGGCACCGTAGTGGCGTCCCATGTTGTCATCAAAGGGCCGACCACCATTGGTCGCAATAACCACATCTTCCAGTTCGCGTCCGTCGGCGAGGACTGCCAGGACAAGAAGTACAACGGGGAACCGACTCGTCTGGAAATTGGCGACGACAATGTCATCCGTGAATCGGTCACCATTCATCGCGGTACCATTCAGGACAATTCCCTGACTAAAATCGGTAGTCGTAACTTGCTGATGGCCTATGTGCATGTGGCGCATGACTGCATGATTGGCGATGACTGTATTTTTGCCAACAATGCCTCGGTGGCGGGCCATGCTCATGTGGGCAATGGCGTGATTCTCGGCGGCATGACCGGTGTGCACCAGTTCTGCAAAATTGGCTCCTACGCCATGACCTCCGGCTGTTCGCTGGTGCTGAAAGATATTCCGGCTTACGTGATGGTGTCCGGCAACCCGGCCAGCGCCCGCAGTATGAACTTTGAGGGCATGCGCCGTCGTGGCTGGTCCAAAGATGTGGTTAGCAGCCTGCGCAAGGCCTATAAGGTGGTCTACCGCCAGGGGCTCACATTGGAACAGGCGCTGGCCGAACTGGAAGCCATGGAACCGTCGGATGCGCTGCAGATCTTCATCGATTCCCTGAAAGCCTCTGAGCGCGGTATCACCCGCTGACATGGCACAGCGCAAGGACGCACCGCTGGTCGCACTGATTGCCGGGGAAGCTTCCGGGGATATTCTTGGTGCGGGCCTGATGCAGGCCCTTGCTGCCCGTTATCCCGGTGCCCGGTTTATCGGTGTCGGTGGCGAAGAGATGGCCCAGGCAGGGCTCACCAGCTTGTTCCCCATGGAAAAACTGTCGGTGATGGGAATCACCGAAGTGCTTTCCCATCTGCCTGAGTTGCTGCGTCTGCGTAAATCCCTGGTCCGCTTTCTGCTGGAACAGAAACCGGATGTAGTCATCGGGATTGATTCCCCGGATTTCACTTTGCCCATTGCGCGTCGGCTCCACGATCGCGGCCTGAAAACCGTGCACTATGTGAGCCCGTCGGTCTGGGCCTGGCGGCAGGGGCGTATCAAGGGCATCAAGAAAAGCATTGATCTGATGCTGACCCTGTTGCCGTTTGAAGCCCGGTTCTATGAGCAGCATCAGGTACCGGTGGCCTTTGTGGGCCACCCGCTGGCCGACCGAATACCCCTGGAGACGGATGTGCCGGGAGCTCGCAAGGCACTGGGCCTGGATCCACAAGCGCGCATTCTGGCCGTGCTGCCGGGCAGTCGGGGCGGGGAAGTGGGGCAGTTGATGCCCGCCTTTCTGGAGGCCATGGTAGTGCTGAATCAGCAGGATCCGGCGCTGCATTATGTGATTCCTGCGGCCAATAATGCCCGCCGTGAGCAAATCCAGGCACTGCTGGACGCCCAGCCTGATTTGCCTGTGTCGCTGGTGGATGGCCAGAGCCGTACGGTAATGGCCGCCGCTGATGTGGTGCTCATGGCATCCGGCACTGCTACCCTGGAAGGTTTGTTGCTGACCAAACCCATGGTGGTAGGCTATCGGGTCGGGGCGGTGACCTACGCCATCGTCAGCCGTTTGATAAAGAGTGAATTCGTATCACTGCCGAACCTGTTATGTCGGCAGGAAATGGTGCCAGAACTGATTCAGGAAGCGCTGACCACGGATGCGATTGTCACTGCTGTGCGCCGCTGGTTCGATCAGCCTGAGCTGGCCCAGGCCCTGAAAGCTCGCTTCCAGGACGTACATCAACAGCTTCGCGGTGGCGCCAGCGAGAAAGCGGCGGCGGCCGTTGCCCAATTGCTGGAGGCCTGATGGCACAAACGCAGCAGCGTGACCCCTTTGCCGAGTATGCCCTGGCAGATCCCTTTATTCCTTCTGCCTTTCTCTGGCAGCCGGGCATGCATGTGGCGGGCGTTGACGAAGTGGGCCGTGGCCCTTTGGTCGGTGCGGTGGTAACCGCGGCGGTTGTCCTGGATCCGCAACACCCCATAATGGGCCTGGCTGACTCCAAAAAAATCAGTGAAAAGAAACGCTTGGCGCTGGAATCTGAGATCAAATCTCATGCTCTGGGTTGGGCGCTGGGGCGGGCTGAGCCGGCTGAAATCGACGAACTGAATATTCTGCATGCCACCATGCTGGCGATGCAGCGAGCCGTGGAAGCGTTACCCCTGGTGGCGCAGGCGGTGCTCATTGATGGCAATCGGGTGCCGGCGTTGCCCTGTCCGGCGGAGGCGGTGGTAAAAGGGGATGGGCGCGTACCGGCCATCTCTGCCGCTTCGATTCTGGCCAAAGTGGCGCGAGATCGGGAAATGCATGCGCTCCACGAACGCTACCCCCAATATGGCTTCGACCGCCACAAAGGCTACCCGACAGCGGTACACATGGCGGCCCTGGAACAACATGGCGCCCTGGCCGAGCATCGCCGCTCCTTTGGCCCGGTCGCCACCGCAATTGCACAAGGGAACCTGTTTTGAGCGATCCCCGTTTTGTCCACCTGCGCTTGCATACTGACTATTCGTTGGTCGATGGCGTTGTGCGGGTCAAGGAACTGATCAAGACCTGCGTGAATGACCGGATCCCGGCGGTGGCGGTCACCGACGATTCGAACCTGTTTGCGCTGATCAAGTTTTATCAGAATGCCATGAATGCGGGGATCAAGCCGCTGATGGGCGCCGACCTGTGGGTGCAGGGCACCCACATAGAGGAGCCCGCTTGCCTGTCGTTTCTGGTGCTCAACGAAGTGGGCTACCAGAACCTGACCTTGCTTATCAGTCGCGCCTGGCAAACTAACCAGGACCGGGGCCGAGCGCTGGTGAAGCCGGAATGGGTAGCAGAGCTGAACGAAGGGCTGATTGTGCTTTCTGCTGCCTCCCAGGGTGAAGTGGGGCAACTGCTGCTGGCTGAAAAGTATGAGCAGGCACAACAGTATGCGAGCTGGCTTGCCTCTGTATATGGCGACCGCTTCTATCTGGAAGTGCAGCGGACCTCGCGCCCGGGCGACGAAGATTGCCTGCATGCCAGCGTTGCGCTGGCAGGGCAACTGGGATTGCCGGTGGTGGCGACCAACGATGTGCGCTTTCTGCGCCGGGAAGATTTCGAAGCCCACGAATCCCGGGTGTGCATCCATGATGGCAACACCCTGGACGATCCGCGTCGGCCGAAGAAATACTCCGAAGAGCAGTATCTGAAATCCGCCGATGAAATGGCGGCGCTGTTTTCTGATCTGCCCGAAGCGCTTGCGAATACGGTAGAGATCGCCCGCCGCTGTACTTTGGACATTCGCCTGGGGGAAAACTTCCTGCCGGACTTCCCGATTCCGGAAGGCATGACCATCGAGCAGTATTTTGAAAAAGTCTCCCGCGATGGGCTGGAAGAGCGCCTCAAAACGCTGCTGGATGTGAATGACCCCGAGTATGCGGTAAAGCGCAAAGATTATGATGATCGGCTGACCTTCGAGCTGGATATCATCAACCAGATGGGGTTCCCCGGTTACTTCCTGATCGTTGCCGACTTTATTCAGTGGGGCAAGGACAACGAAGTGCCGGTAGGCCCGGGCCGGGGGTCCGGTGCCGGTTCCCTGGTGGCCTATGCCATGAAGATTACCGACCTGGATCCCATCGGCTACGACTTGCTGTTCGAACGTTTCCTTAACCCGGAACGGGTCTCCATGCCCGACTTTGACGTCGACTTCTGCATGGAAAAACGCGACCGCGTAATCAACTACGTGGCGGACAAGTACGGCCGTGATGCGGTGAGCCAGATCATCACCTTCGGCACCATGGCCGCCAAGGCGGTGGTGCGCGACGTGGCGCGGGTGCAGGGCAAGCCCTACGGCCTGGCTGATCGCTTGTCCAAGATGATCCCGGGCATTCCGGGCATGACGCTGACCAAGGCTCTGGAGCAGGAAGAAACCCTGCGCGAATTCCTGGAAAGCGATGAAAATTCCGACAAGGACGCAGCCAACGAAATCATGGAAATGGCCTTCAAACTGGAAGGCCTGACCCGGAACGTGGGCAAGCACGCCGGGGGCGTGGTAATCGCGCCGGGCAAGCTGACGGACTTCGCGCCGCTGTACTGTGAAGAAGACGGCACCAACCTGGTTACCCAGTACGACAAGGATGATGTGGAATCCGCCGGCCTGGTGAAGTTTGACTTCCTTGGCCTGAAAACCCTGACCATCATTGATTGGGCCGTAAAAGCCGCCAACGTGAAGCGCGGCCGTGAAGGGCTGGACGATCTGGTTATTGACCACATTCCGCTGGACGACGGCCCCAGTTTTGACCTGCTCAAACGGGGCGACACCACGGCGGTGTTCCAGCTGGAAAGTCAGGGCATGAAGGAGCTGATCAAAAAACTCCAGCCCGACGTATTCGAAGATATTATCGCGCTGGTGGCCCTGTATCGTCCCGGGCCGCTGGAATCCGGCATGGTTGATAACTTCGTGAACCGTAAGCACGGTCGCGAACCGCTGGCCTACCCGGATCCACAGTACCAGCACGAGTGGCTGGAGCCGATCCTGAAACCCTCCTACGGGGTTATCCTGTATCAGGAGCAGGTGATGCAGATTGCCCAGGAGCTGGCCGGCTACACGCTGGGCGGCGCTGACATGCTGCGCCGGGCCATGGGCAAGAAAAAGCCTGAAGAAATGGCCAAGCAGCGGGCGATCTTCGAAGAAGGGGCGAAAGGAAAGGGCGTTGACCCGGACCTGGCCATGAAGATCTTCGACCTGGTGGAAAAGTTCGCAGGCTACGGGTTCAACAAATCCCACTCTGCGGCCTATGCGCTTGTCGCTTACCAAACTGCCTGGCTCAAGGTTCACTACCCGGCGGAATTCATGGCGGCCACCATTTCTGCCGATATGCAGAACACCGACAAGGTGGTGACCTTCATTGATGAATGCAAAACCATGGGTTTGCAGGTATTGCCGCCGGATGTGAATTCCTGTGGCTACCGCTTCACCGTGAACCCGGAGGGCGACATTGTTTATGGGTTGGGGGCCATCAAGGGGCTGGGTGAAGGTCCCATCGATGCCATCGTATCGGCGCGGGCAGATGGCGGTGAGTTCAAGGACCTGTTTGATTTTTGTCGCCGCATTGACCTGAAAAAAATCAACCGTCGTTCACTGGAAGCCATGGTGCGCGCCGGGGTACTGGACAAGCTGGGGCCGAAAAGCAGTTTCCACGACCGCGCGCAGTTGCTGGCTACCTTGCCGGACGCCATTGCCGCTGCAGATCAGGATGCCCGCAACGAAGCGGCCGGCATCATGGATATGTTCGGGGCCGTGGATGACAGCCCGGCCACGGCGGTGGAATGGAAGCCGGCCCGCGCCTGGAACGATGAGACCCGTCTTAATGGCGAGCGTGACACCCTGGGCCTGTTTTTGACCGGCCACCCCATCGACCAGTATGAAAAAGAAGTGCGGCAGTTCGTTACCGCCCGAATCAATTCCCTGCAGCCCACCGGGAAAGGGGAGGCCGCCACCATCGCCGGGCTGGTGGTGGCATTGCGTATTACCCGTAGCAAACGCAGTGGCGATCGCATGGCGTTCATTACCCTGGATGACAAGACCGGGCGGGTGGAAGTGTCTGTATTCGGCAAAACCTTCGCTGAATTCGGCGAGCTGGTGCAGAAAGATACCCTGCTGATCTTCAAGGGCGGCGTCCGTAACGACGAATACACCGGCGGCTTTAATCTGGTCGCCGATGAAATCATGGATATGCGTCAGGCCCGGGAAACCTTTGCTCGCCGTTTGCGGGTGGCGGTGCCGGTGGCGGACGATTTGCCCCAGCAGCTCCAGCAGATGCTGTCGCCTTACCAGGGGGGCAACACCCCGGTGCTGCTGGATCTGGACCACAACATTGCGGCTGCCAGTTTCTGGCTGGGCGATGAATGGAAAATCAGCCCCCACGAGTCACTGGTGGAAGAGCTGCGCGTCCGCTTTGGTGAAGACGCGGTGCGGATGGAGTATTAACGCTAGACGCACCACGCAGCACGCTTCAACACGAGAAAGCTGCGCAGTAGTGGAGGTGTCAGAGTCCGCGACTTAGGTGCTTGGGAGCGACGCAGGGCCGTTCTTTATGTTCGATGCGCTCCCGCGTTGTTGCGTGAAGCCTGATGCGTGCAGTGTCTCCCTTTGAAACAGTTTGCAACCTAGCCATGTCGGCCATCTCTCGACGTTGTCATTGGGTTGCGGCTACACTTGTTGCATTCTTTTATGGGCAGGTTGCGTTTGGGGATCCCCGGCGTAGCGTTTCTGCCTTGTTGGCGCCAGGGAACGGCCATTCTGGTCCGGGCGCATGCTGATAACACCTTGAACAGGCTCAGAATATGAATCCCAATTTCCTCGAATTTGAACAACCGATTGCCGACCTGGAAGCGAAAATCGAGGAATTGCGTTTGGTGGGCAGTGGCAGCGAGGTGAACATTTCCGAGGAGGTGGCCAAGCTGCAGGAAAAGAGCATTACGCTCACCGAAAGCATCTTCCGCGGCCTCAGCTCCTGGCAAATTTCCCAGCTGTCCCGACACCCCAAGCGCCCCTACATGCTGGACTACATCAAGCGGATCTTTACCGATTTCGATGAGCTGCATGGTGATCGTGCCTTTGCCGACGACCCGGCCATTATCGGCGGTATGACGCGCCTGGGGGGCCAGCCAGTCATGGTGATTGGCCACCAGAAAGGTCGCGAAGTGAAAGAGAAGGTGCGCCGTAATTTTGGCATGCCGAAACCGGAGGGATACCGCAAGGCGCTGCGCCTGATGGAAATGGCCGAACGTTTCAAGCTGCCGGTACTCACCTTTATTGATACTCCCGGTGCCTTTCCGGGTATTGATGCGGAAGAACGTGGTCAGTCGGAAGCAATCGCCCGTAACCTGCGTGTGATGTCCCAGCTGAAAACCCCGATTATCGCCACCGTCATTGGCGAGGGCGGGTCTGGCGGCGCCCTGGCCATCGGTGTCTGCGACCATTTGCAGATGCTGGAATTCTCCACCTATTCGGTGATTTCCCCGGAAGGCTGTGCCTCGATTCTCTGGCGCAGTGCCGACAAGGCCCCGGAAGCGGCGGAAGCCATGGGCCTGACGGCCGGCCGGCTGCATGAACTCGGCATCGTGGACCAAGTGATCAAGGAGCCGTTGGGCGGCGCTCACCGTGATCACGACCAGGCCGCGGACGCCGTTCGCAAGGCGCTGGAAACCCAGCTGGAATCGCTGCGCGCCATGGACATGGATGCGCTGATCGACCGCCGTTACGAGCGCCTGATGAGCTACGGCAACGTGACCAGCGACCCCGCTGACGAATAACCATGTCCTATGCTGCCGGGTTCAGCCAGTCGCTGGCTGAACAGGCCCCCGACGGGCCTCTGCTGCTGGCCCTCAGTGGCGGTCTGGACTCCTGCCTGTTGCTTCATCTCCTGATCAAAGCGGGTCTGGGTCCGCGTCTTTCCGCTGTTCATATTGACCATCAATTGCAGGCCGATAGCCAGGGCTGGTCGCGTTTTTGCCAGTCGCTGGCGGACCAGCAAGGTATCCCGCTCGCTATTGAAACGGTGGCTGTCGACATGGCCAACGGGCTCGAAGCCGGTGCCCGTGAGGCCCGTTATCGTGTGCTATTGCCGCTGGCGCGCGCCCAGGGCGCAACACTGGTGATGGCCCACCATCGCAATGATCAGGCGGAAACCCTGCTGTTCCGGCTGCTGCGTGGAGCGGGTGTGCAGGGGCTATCGGCCATGCGTGAGCACAGTCAGCAACAAGGTGTGCCCCTTTGGCGGCCGTTGTTGGGGGTTGGCCGCCAGACGCTGGAGAGCTGGGGAGCGGCGTTATCGCTAAACTGGCGCGAAGATCCCAGCAATCAGGATCAGTCCCTGCGCCGTAATTATCTGCGCCACACTATTCTACCGGCACTGCGTGATCGCTGGCCCGGCGCCGATGCCACGCTTGCCCGGGCGGCAGACCACATGGCTGAAGCTGGTGAGCTGCTCAGTGAAATTGCGGAACAGGATGCGGATAACCTTGGCGTGGCCGGAGCGTCTTTTCCTCTGACCGATTTGGCGGATTTGTCTCTGGCGCGGCAGCGCAATGTGCTGCGCTGGTGGCTACAGCAAAACCGGGTCACCGCGCCCAGTGCGGCGGTGCTTGAACAGTTGCGGCTGCTGCATCTGGCTGCGGTGGATAGCCAGGCGCGGGTGGAGTGGGGTGGCTACACGGCACGCTTGTACCGTGGAGCATTGTATCTGGATTCACGTGGGGCCTTTCAGCCCTGGCAGGGCGATGTGCTCTGGCTGGAAGGGGCGCCGCCACCGACCTTGCCCCACTGGCATTGGTCAAAGCAAGGTGGTGAGGGAGACATTTGGGTGCTTCGTCCACCGGGTAATCTGCAGCTCAGGGCTTTGTCCGGTTCTCTGGCCGTGCGCCGTCATGGACTGCATCAACAGATCAAGGAACTCTGGCGCGCGGCGGGCGTGCCGCCCTGGCAGCGGCGGCAGTGGCCATTGCTGTTCCGTGATGGGGATGTGGTGAGTGTGCCGTTGGTGGGGCTGGCCGATGGTGAAGACAGTGACAATAGTGAGCGCTGGTATTTGTTACCTTCAACCGCAATGTCACACTAGCAAGCCTTCCCGCATGTAATCCCGGCGCCGGGAGTTGTCCGTTCTGGCGCACAGTAAAATACGAAACGCCTGCTCGTTTCAGTATTCCTCCTCTGCCAGACTTGCGCTGACTGATCCCGAATCTCTTGCGTCTTCAACCCCAGCCGAAAAGGGAGTGCCATGCAGGCCCTTCAGCAACATTTGCAGCAGACCTTTCAGCTTCAGGCCTTTCGCCCCGGGCAGCAGGCAGTTATCGACGCATTGCTGGCCGGGCGTTCGGCGCTGGCGGTGTTTCCCACTGGCGGCGGTAAAAGCCTGTGTTACCAATTGCCGGCGTTGATGTTCAGTGGTGTGACCCTGGTGGTGTCGCCGCTGATTGCATTGATGAAAGACCAGGT